>CAZOIB010000310.1:0-16446 GCA_964579785.1 uncultured Lysobacter sp.
TGTAGCGCGAATCGGGACGCAGCTCGGGAACGCCGATGCCGTAGTCGCCCACGCGCAGGTCGTGCGCCCCGTAGACGCCCACCGCGAGGATGACCAGCGAGATCGCGACGATCACCTTCGCCTTGCCCTTCTCCACGCAGCGGGATGCGGCGCCCCAGACCTTCTCCACGCGGCTTTCCTGGAAGGCGTCCTGGGTGGCGGCGTGTTTGGAGATGCTCAGGTGCGAAAGCAGGATCGGCAGCAGCATCTTGTTGGTGATGATCATCCACGCCACGCCCAGCGAGGCCGTGATGCCCAGCTCGCGCACGATGTCGATCGGGATCAGCATGATCACCGCGAAACCGAGCACGTTGGTGAGGAGGGCGAAGGTGCCGGGAATGAAGAGGCGCGCGAAGGACCGCTTGGCGGCAGTGAGGCTGTCGGTGCCCGAGACGACCTCGCGCTCCCACGTCTTCGACATCTGCACCGCGTGCGAGACGCCGATGGAAAAGATCAGGAAGGGCACCAGGATCGAGAGCGGGTCGATGCCGTAGCCGAGTATCGGCAGGGTGCCCAGGAGCCACAGCACCGGCATCATGGCGACGACCAGCGCCACCAGCGTGAGCTTCAGGTCCTTCACGAAGAAGAGCATCAGCGCGGCGGTGATCACGAACGCGATGCCGAAGAAGATGAGCACGCCGCGCGCGCCGTCGCGGATGTCGCCCACGGCCTTGGCGAAGCCGATGATGTGCATCGTGTGCTGCGGTCCCTCGTACTTCTGGCGCAGCTGTTCCAGCTTCGAGGAGACCTCGAAGTAGTTCAGGCGCTTGCCGGTCTGCGGGTCGATCTCGAGGAGCCCCGCCACGACCAGCGCGCCGGTGAAGTCCGTCGCCACAGTGCGGCCGATCTCGCTCGATTTCTGCACGTTGGAGCGCACCTGCTTCAGGTCGGCGTCGGTCCCCTGGAAGGTCGCCGGGATGACGTTGCCGCCCGCGAACCCCTCCTCGATCACCTCGATGAAGCGCGTGTTGGGCGTGAAGAGCGACTTGACCGACGGCCGGTCCACGCCGTTCAGCAGGAAGATGTCGTCGGTGAGCGCCTTCAGCTTCGCCATGTACTCCTTGTTGAAGATGTCGCCGTCCTTCTGCACGAGGGCGATGGCCACGCGGTTGGCCCCCCCGAACACCTTCTCGTAGTCGCGGTAGACCTTCATGTAGGGGTGCTCGAGCGGCACCATCTTCGCGAAGCCCGCATCCACGTGCAGGCGCGAAGCCGATGCCGCGAAGAGCACGGTGAGTATCGTGAAGACAACCAGCAGGGTCTTGCGATGACCGAAGACGAAGTTGGATACGGCCTGGATCAGTGCGTCGAGATTCATGGCCGGCCCCTAGCGCTTGGCGATCGGGAGCGCGACTTCGCGCACCCCGGTCTCGCCGATCAGGATCACCGCGTTGGGCGGCCCCAGGAGCGCCTTGGCGAAGGCTTTCGTGCTGCCCGTGGAGAGCGGCACGAACGACTGGCCGTGGTCGCGCGAGACGAGCACGGTGCCGCCGTTGCCGGCAATGACCAGGCCGCCGTCCGGGAGCTTCGATCCGCCCATCAGCGTGGCCACCGACGGATTGTCGATCGGCACCCAGGTCCTGCCCGCGTCCTTCGAGCGGAAGATGCGCCCGCGCAGGCCGAAGGCGATCACCGCGCCGTCGTCCGCCACCAGCCCGCCGAAGAGCGAGCCCTTGTAGGGTGACGGGACTGTCGCCCAGGTCTTGCCCGCGTCGGCGGACAGGAGAATGGTCCCCGCCTCGCCGAGAATGATCAGCCTGCCCTCGGGAACCCGGATGAATGCGTTGAGGTGCTTGTCGTCCTCGATCACCTTGCGCGGGTTCCAGCTCTTGCCGCCGTCCGCGGTTTCGAGGAACGCCCCGTAGGCGCCAATGGCGTAGCCCAGGTTCCGGTCCACGAACAGGACGTCGAGGAGCGGCCGCTGCTCCGCCGGAGCGGAATGCTGTTGCGCCCAGGTTTCGCCGCCGTCCGTCGTGGCGACGATGACCGAGTCGTGGCCGACAGCCCACCCGGTCTTCGCGTCGACGAACTCGACGGCAGTGAGCAGCGGCGCGGCAGGCGCTTTCGCGCGGCGCCAGGTCTTGCCGCTGTCGTCGGAAAGGACGATGTAGCCGCGGTCACCCACCGCCACGACGCGGCTGCCCTGGTGCGTCGCATCGATCAGGAGCAGGCGCTCCATCGTGACCTTCGGCAGCGGACCGGACTCCGGCAACACTTCCGCCGCCACTGCCGGCAGGGCGCCGGACGCAAGGGCCATCGCCAGCGCCGCAGTCACCGTGATCTTCCTCATTTCCCTCTCCCCAAGAAAAAGGGGCAGTCCCAGCGCCATCGGGCGCGCGAAACTGCCCCCTGCCCAGCCAATCGCCGGAGCGGTCGCTAGCGCGTGCCGATGCCGCGCAGGCTGTTCGGGTTGTAGTCGCCGCCCGAGCGCTTGATCGGCTCGAAGATCTTCGCTTCCTCGTTGCGCAGTCCCATGGCGATGTAGCGGCCCGACTGCAGGTCGTTGTGGACCTCGACGGTGCCGAAGGGCATCGGGACGTTGTACCAGTTCTCGTTGTGCATCTCGGAGAAGCGCCAGAGTTCGCCGCGGCCGTCGTACTTGTCGGTGGCGAGCACCCCCCAGCTGTCCTCGTCGATGAAGAACACGCGCTTGGCGTAGATGTGGCTGGTGCCGGGTTTCAGCGTCGCCTCCACGATCCAGACGCGGTGCAGCTCATAGCGCGCGTGGTCCTGGTTGATGTGGCCCGCCTTGAGGATGTCGGCGTACTTGGTCTTGGGATCGGAAAGCTTGTAGGAGTTGTACGGCATGTACATCTCCTTCTTGCCCACCAGCTTCCAGTTGTAGCGGTCGGTGGCGCCGTTGAACATGCCGAAGTCGTCGTTGGTGCGCAGGCCGTCGGCAGCCGTCCCGGGGTTGTCGTAGGCCACGTTGGGCGCGAGTCGCACGCGCCGCTGGCCGGGGTTGTAGGTCCACGCGGAACGCGGCTCCTTCGCCTGGTCCACCGTCTCGTGCACCAGCAGGATCTGGCCCGCCAGGCGTGCCGGAGCAGTCGTCACCTGCAGGTAGTTCAGGATCTTGTTCGGCTCGCGTTCGGCCACCGGCTTGGAGCAGTTGCCGTACTGGAAGTCGTACTCGTACTCGAACTTCACCAGGGCGTAGTCGCCGGTGCGCGTGACCGAGGCCTGCGCATAGTGCATGGCGAACGTGTCGCCGCGATAGCGCAGCGTGGAATTCCAGATCGCCTCGTTGCCGTCCTTGGGGATCGGGAACGGGATGCCGCCCGTGCAGCCCACGACGCCGTTGCCGCCGGGGGCCAGCTTCGCCTTCGCCGCGCAATCCTTGGTCTCGTTGACATGGCACTGGGGGAACGAGGCGCTGCGGCGCGTCGGATACACCACCATCTTGTAAGTGGGGTACTTCTTCAGCATGGCCATCTGGCCGGCGGACAGCTGGTCCTTGTAGCGGTCGGCGTTCTTGCCATCGATCGTGAGAACGGGCCTGTCGGCGGCGTAGGGATCGGGATAGTGGCCACCGAGCTTGAAGCCGGCAACAGGCTTCGTGATGCCTCCGTCCCAGGCAGGGATGGTGCCCGCGGCGTTGCCGGCCCTTTCCGCGCCAACCGGCGTGAGGGTAGTGCCGAGCTTGGCAATGTCGGCGGCGGACATTTCAGCCGCGGCCGGAATGGCGAAGGCGGCGCCCACGGCGAGGAGTGCCGTAGCCTTCTTCGAGATGGCGAACATGTTGGGTTTCCTCCGATTATGTTTTTTGGGTGCGGGAACGGGGGTGCCGGCGAGGCGCCCCCGGTTCGCCATCAGAACGAGTAGCTCACGCTGAGCGAGTAGAAGTCGCGGTCCCTGAGCGGGTTGGCGGCCGAGCAATAGTCCGCTCTCTGGCCCGGCGGCACGACCTGCCCGGCGGGCGGGACGTCGGTTCCGCAGTACGTGCGGCCACCCATGTAGGCGGTGTACTGGAGGTCGACCACCCATTGGCGCTGGTAGTCCCAGGCGGCGCCGACGGAGACGGACTTCACTCCTTCGTTGAAGGTCGGGCCTACGCCACGCACGTCTTGCGCCCACGCAAGGCGCGGCGAAAAGTTGCCGCTGAGGAAGGCGTTGTTGTACTCGAGCCGGCCGACCAGCCGGTATCCCCAGGATGTGCTGGTGAGGAAGCCATCGGTCTGCACGGAACCGAGCGAGGCGGCATTGGCGCCCGCTTGCGTCGCCGGGAGCAGCACGCCGGGGCCGTTGAACTTGAGGTTGCTCGGCAGGTCGTGGAACCAGGTGTAGCCGAACTCGCCCACGAGCACGAGCTGGTCCGAGTTCGCGAAGGCGGGAATGCTCTTCGTTCCCGTCATCTGGAACTGGCTCATCTTGGTCCGCGCGTAGCCCTGGATGTAGGTCCCGTTGGGCACCGTCGGCGCCGTCGCGAGGCCGGTGATCAGGTTCGGCGCGCCGAGTGCGGCCAGCAGCAGTTCCGGCGTGGCGTACTGCACCGGCTGGTTGGAACGGTAGGAGTACTCGCCCTGCAGCGCGACTCCCGCCGGACCGGCCGTGTTGAAGCTCAGGCCGTAGAGCTTGATGTCTTCCGGGTACTCGGCGAAATAGGTGGCCGTGCCGGTATGGCCGACCAGTGGGCCCAGCGGCCCGCCGGTCAGGACCGAGGTCACCGTGCCCTTGATGCCGGAGAAGAGCGGGATGCGGCTGTGGTAATTGATGAAGTAGAGCCCGAACTCGGTGTTGTTCCACTCCGGCGTCAGCAGGCGCAAGGCGAGGCCGTACTGCCCGTCGTCGTCCGGGCTGCGGTCGGCCGCGCGCGGCGCCCACACCGAGGCGGCCGGATCGAACGGCCCGTAGAGGGCCTGCGCGATACCGCCGATCTGCGGCGTGTTCGGCGGCAGCGGGTTGGAAGGCGGCTTGTTCTGGTCGTTGCGGCGGCCGAATCCGACGATGACGCGGGTGGCGTCGTCGGAAGCGAAGTCATTGTTCGAGAAGTAAGTGCCGCGCGGATCGATGCGGATCTTGTCGTGGTTGGTGAGGTAGAAGCCCTCCGCGCTCAGGTTCTTGGTGAGCTCCATGTTGGCCCACAGCGCGGCGGTGGGGAGGAAGGCTTCCTTGAGTTCGGAACCCGGAACGCGCAGCTTCGAGACATCCACCGGATTGACCACGTTGATGCCGTTGGGCAGGAACGTGCTCTCGCCCCAGCTGATCACCTGGCGGCCGGCGCGCACGCGCAGGTTCTTGCCGCCCGGCTCGAACGAGGCATAGAAGTAGCCGTCGAGACCGACGAAATCCTTGCCCAGGCGATCCTTGGCGGTGTCGCCCAACTGGTCCTTCTTCATGATGGTCCAGTCGTAATAGGCCGTCCCGCGCCCGAAGAAGCCGTAGTTGCGCCACTTGAGTTCGAGGTCGGCGGTGGCCTTGGCGATGTTGGCGAACGGCTTGTTCTTGTCGAAGTAGAGGTTGCCGTCGTCCTCGTTCACCGAACGCTGCGTGCCGCCGTTGACGATGCCCACAAGGGCGGAGTCCCGGTCGCTCGCGCGCACGGAGATGCCGTAGGAAACGGTGGTGTCGAGGCTGGCTTTCAGCTCGGAGCCCGTGTCGAACTGGAACGCGAGCGCCGGGCCCGCGCCGGCCAGCGACAAGGCCAGCACCAGGGGCTTCAGCATGGGTCGGGAGGTGGATGTCATGTGACGTTTCTCCTGTTGATCTTGTTCGTTATTCGCTGATCGTCGACGTGCGGTACCCCGGGTCGCCGGTAATCGCGGCTTCCGTGAAGGGCAGCGTGATCCACTGCTTCGCCGAGAAGCGCGCCGTCTGGTCGGCGAAATTCGGCGAGGCCGGGTTCGACGACTGCGAGTAGGTGAGGAACGCCTGCGCGTTCACGCCAGTGTCGGTGAACTGCACCGTCTGTATGTAGCTCGTGCCGTAGCTCACGATGTAACCGACATTCGGCTGCAGGGATGAAGTGATGGCGTTGTAGATGCCCAGGTCCGTACCCGCGTTGCCATGGATCGGAACAATCGTCCGCCCCCCGGACAAAAGGGCCTGGATACCGAACTGGATCGTGCCCAGCGGCGCATCGACCTTCAGGCCGGCGTCGGTGATCTTCTTTCCCGCCGCGGCCAGCGAACTGACCAGCGCGGCCGCCACCGTCGGATTGGTGATCGCAAATCCACGCGGCGTCGTGAGCGGATTGTTCTGGTCATAAGGAACGGCGTACACGTTCGGGATGGACCGGGCCGTCAGGAAGAACTCGCGGAAAAGGTGCCCACCTCGGCTGGAAAGCTCGAACTTGCGGTCCCACGCGCGCAGCACGGTACAGAGATCCTGGACCGATGCCGCCGCCGGCATTCCGCACAGGGTCACCATGTCCCCCATGTAGAGATCGGCTGCCAGGCTGCGGTTGGACAGCGCGATCTGCTGCAGCAGCGGCAGCGTGAACTTGTCGCCGCCCAATCCATCGGCACCGGACAGGCGCGCCAATGCCTGCGCAACGCCGATCTGCGTGCGCATGTTCTGTTGCGCCGGGACGACCCCCACGACGGCGGGGATGTACCAGCTGTACATGTTCACGGCGGGATTCGTCAGCCAGTAGCTGTCGTTCGCGTTATGGGTGAAGTCCGTCCGATAGAGCCGCGGCATGAGCTTCGCCGGCATGATTCCGGGTACCGGGGTGGACGGGTCGACCGGCCAGTCGCAGCTCGACTTCGTGCCGTCGAGTACGACGATGCCCGCGATCGCGAAGACGCCCAATGCGGTGGGGTCGGGCGTGCAAACCGACTGGTGGAACCGATCCACGTTCGGCGCTGAGGTGATGTCGGCATAGAAGGCCATGCCGTCCCGGTCCGCCGCGGTCGTGTTTACCCAAGGCACACCCAGATTGCGCTCGAGGGCGGTCTCCAGGTCCTTGGTGCTGGTGGCACGGTTGAAGTCGTACCATTGGTCGCCGATCCGCCAGTTGTCGAGGTTGGCGTCCTTGACCACGTAGGCGTTCGTCCTGGTCCAGACGAGCCCTGCAGGCGGGATGTTGACCACCGGACCGAGATGGGATGAGTAGATGGTCCTCGGAACCGGGACCAACGATCCGTTGGCCTGCAGGACCTGGACGGTGACTACCTTTGCGGTCATGTCGCGCGTCTGGCCGTCGTATACATACTTGAGCGGGTTCGCCGGATCCAGCTGCAGCTTGAACAGGGTGAAGTGCTTGGTCGTATCGACCGTGTGGCTCCAGGCCACGTCCTTGTTGAAGCCGATGAGCGGGAAGGGCACGCCCCAGAGCGCCGCGCCCATCGAGTCCATCTGCCCGGGCACCGTCACGTGGAACTGCATGAAACGCAGCACGCCCAGCCACGGGAAGTGCGGCGTTCCCAGGAGCATGCCGCGACGGTTGTCGGTCCCATCGGAACCGACGGCAAGCGCATTGCTGCCCAGTGTTTCCTGCCGCTCCTTCCACTCCCTGAGCCACACCGGATCGATCGTTCCGTTCCACGATTCGTCGGACTTTTCCTGGCCCGCAGCCGCAGCCGCCGGCGGTTGCGTAGCGGGTATGGCTTCGACGAACGCTCCGCTCGACGCTTCGATAGTGATGCGTCGGACTAATCGCATCATGTCGACTTCGTCGATCGGGCGAACCCAGGCGGCCCCCTTGCAGGGCGCCGGAAGGTTGGCTACGCCGGTGTCCTTCAGGTATCGGTTGTAGCCCGCTACCCAGCCACGGAACGCGGCCTGCGACTCCGCTCGCATTTTCGCCAAACCCGCCAACAGCGGCGCAGGATCCCCATTGAAGTAGGTGTAGAAGTAGTCGCTGAAGAGGTTGTTTCTCAGGTAGGTCGAGGTGCCCGTGGGTCCGAAGTAGCGCGCACGCTCGCCGCGCACGGTCACGAACTCGTCGGCCATGGCGCAGATGTTGTCCTGTGCCGTCGCATAGCCGACACCGTAGCCTACGCCGCCGAAATCGTTTGCCTTGATGTGTGCGATGCCGTACGAGGTGCGTCGCACCTCCGCGCTGTATTTCGTTTGTGCGGCGGTATCGACTGCGCCGAGCGTGGCAGTGACGGCAACAGCAGCCGTGATCGCCTTGAGGACGAAGCGGGTCATGCGTGTCTCCTCCAGAGAAATGGCGCCGGGTGGTCCCGGCGGCGGTTCGTGGTTAGCTGCTGTTTTTCCTAGTGTACCGCTTCAAACAGTCCGGCGGCACCCATCCCGGTGCCGATGCACATGGTTACCATTCCGTAGCGCCCTTTGGTCCGGCGCAGGCCGTGCAACATGGTCGCCGCGCGGATCGCGCCGGTCGCTCCCAACGGGTGTCCCAGCGCGATGGCGCCGCCATTCGGGTTTACCCTAGCCGGGTCGAGACCGAGGTCCTTGGCGACCGCCAACGCCTGGGCGGCGAACGCTTCATTCAGCTCGATCCAGTTCAGGTCTGCCTGGCTCACCCCAGCCAGCTTCAGCACCTTGGGGATCGCCTTGATGGGACCGATGCCCATGATCTCCGGCGGCACGCCGGCCACCGAGAAGGCCACGAAGCGGGCGAGCGGCTGCACGCCGTACTTCTGCATCGCCTTCTCGCTCATCAGGATCACGGCGCCGGCGCCGTCGGACATCTGCGAGCTGTTGCCGGCCGTGACCGACCCACGGGCCGCGAACGCCGGCCGCAGCTTGCCCAGGCTTTCCAGCGAGGAGTCGGGGCGCGGCCCCTCGTCCGTGTCGGCGACCTTCTTGCGGTGCACCACCTTGCCGCTGGCGAGGTCGGGCGACGCCGAATGGATCTCGTAGGGCAGGATCTCTTCCTTGAAGTGACCGGCGGCGATGGCGGCAGCGGCCTTCTGGTGGCTCGAGACTGCGAAAGCGTCCTGTTCCTCGCGCGTGACCTTCCACTGCTTCGCGACATTCTCGGCCGTGATGCCCATGCCGTAGGCGATGGCGACGTTCTCGTCCCTGGCGAAGACGGCGCTGTTCAAGGCGATCTTGTTGCCCATCATCGGCACCATCGACATCGACTCCGTCCCGGCGGCGATCACCACGTCGTCGTCGCCCGTGCGGATGCGGTCCGCGGCCAGCGCGATGGCCTGCACCCCGGAGGAGCAGAAGCGGTTGATGGTCATGGCGGGCACGCTGTCGGGGAGCCCCGCCAGCAGCACGCCGATGCGCGCCACGTTCATGCCCTGCTCTCCCTCGGGCATGGCGCAGCCGACAATCACGTCGGCGATGTCGTGCGGGTCAAGGCCCGGCACCTTGGCGATGGCGCCCTTCAGCACGTGGGCGAGCAAGTCGTCGGGCCGCACGGTGCGGAACATGCCGCGCGGGGCCTTGCCCACGGGTGAGCGAACGGCGGCAACAATATAGGCGTCTTGGATCTGGCGAGTCATGGCGTTCTCCTCGGGAAACGGGAAGTTGGTTCGGGTCCTAGCGGGAAGGGTTCCGGCCGGGGTCGGCGCCCACGCGGGCCACGATCGACGGCGGGGCGCCCAGCGCCCGGGCAATGCGGCGGGCGAGGGAGTTGGCGACGTCGGCACCCACGATCCAGTTGCCCAGCAGGAGCCGCTGCCTGCCCGTGTCAGCAAACAGCGCGTAATGGGAAACGTAGTTCATCCGGAACGAAACCTCGGGTCGGATGGCGCGGATGTCCTCGCGCCGCGCGCGCCAAACCTTCCGGCCCAGCAGGGAGGACTGGTCGACCCGGATCTCGCCGGGCCTCACGGTCACCACCAGCCGGCCCGCCAGGCGCGCCACCGCGACCAGCACGAGCAGCGCGCCGAGAATCAGCGCCCCCGCCACCCTTCGATACGGCGGGCCCTCTGCGACACCCAGGTAGATGAAAGCCCCCCCGGCCCCGGCGAACCACGTGGCGCTCCCCAGGCGACGGCGGGCGGAATACCGCAGGGTCAGGATGTCGCCCGCCTGCTCGAGGCTCGCGATCGAGCGCGGGATCGGGGGCTCCGGCAAGTCCCCTGTCGCATCGCCTCCCGGCTCCATGCCCGGGGTCGCGCCCCGAGGGAACGTGCCGGCGGTGGACCGGCAGGCGGCCACCAGCCGCCTCCGGCTCCCGGCGAAATGGGCGCGGAACAGTTTCCGCAACCAGCCCACCCCGATGCCTCCGCACAGGATTGCCATGAACGCGAGGAAGCCGAACTCGACCGAACGCGGCTTGCGGTCGACCACCGACTCCCAGGGCCTCGCGGGGTTCACCCAGACGGTCACCGGCTGCCCGGATGCGCGCGCCTGCGCGAGCTTCGCGTGGACCTTCCCGTGCCAGCCGTCGAAGCTGTCGCCGATAATCTCGCCGGAGATACCAAGGCGCGTTCCCTCGCGGGGCACTCCGTCGAACTCGTAGCGGTAACGCGCCCGCACGACCTGGTCCTCCACGGACTCCTCGTCGCCCGTGGCGACAAGCTCCAGCTGTTCGACGGTGGCCGGCACGGCGACCCATGACTGCATGCGGTGCGCCTCGAGAGCCGTGGCGCCCACCGCCCAGGCCGCCCAGCCGCCGACGCCGCAGAAAGCCGCGACGATGGCGAACCACAGGGCCAGAAAGACGACCGCGATCATCGGCGTCAGTTGCGCAGCGGCTTGCCGGTCTTGAGCATGTGCTCGATCCGCGCTTGGGTCTTTTCGGTCTTCGCGAGCTCCACGAAGTGGTGGCGCTCGAGGTCGAGCAGCCACTTCTCGTCGACCAAGGAACCGGGCTCCAGCTCGCCGCCGCAGAGGATGGTGGCGATGCGCGAGCCGATCTCGTAGTCGTGCTCGGAGATGAAGCCGCCCTCCTTCATGTTCACCAGCATCATCTTGAGGGTGGCGATGCCGGTCGCTCCCGCGACCGCGATGCGCGCCGGGGCCAGCGGCGGACGGTGGCCCGACTCGGCCATGGCGCGCGCCTGCTGCTTGGCGACATGGAGCAGCTCCGCCGGGTGAAACACCACGACATCCGAGGGCTTGAGGTAGCCCATCTCGCGCGCGTGCTCGGCGCTCTTCGACACCTCTCCCATGGCGATCTGCTTGAAGACGCGGCCCAGTTCCGGGAAGGCGTCGCCCCCCTTGGCCCAGGCCTGCGTGCGCTGGGCGATCTCCTTGAGGCCCGCGCCGGCGGGCAGCAGGCCGACCCCCACTTCCACCAGGCCGATGTAGCTTTCGAGAGCGGCCACGACGCGCTGCGAGTGCATCACGAACTCGCAGCCGCCGCCGAGCGCCATCCCTTCGACCGCGGCAACCGTGGGAACGAGGCTGTACTTGAGCCGCTGCGACGTCTGCTGGAAGAGCGCGACCATCTGCTCGAACTCGTCGTACTTGCCGGCCCTGAGCGACTCCAGCGCCGCCTTGAGGTTGGCGCCCACGGCGAAGGGCGCCTCGTGCCAGATGACCAGCGCATCGAAGTTCTTCTCCGCCTCGTCGATCGCGCGATTGAGGCCGGCCAGCACTTCGGAGCCGAGAGAGTGCATCTTGCTCTTGATCGAAACGATGGCGATGGCGTCGCCCTGGTGCCACAGGCGCACGCCCTCGTCCTCGAAGACGGTCGTGCCCCTGTCGGCCGGCTTCTCGCCCAGCACCAACTCGGGAAAGAGCTGGCGCGCGTAGACCGGCAGTGTCGAGCGCGAGTGCATCGTGTCGTCGGCCGCGGAAAACGAACCCTGCGGGCCGTGCACGCCCTGGCGGCCGTCGGTCACCCAGCCGGGCAGCGGCGTCTTGGCCATCGTCTTGCCGGCCGCGATGTCCTCGGCGATCCAGCCGGCGACCTGCTGCCAGCCCGCCGCCTGCCACAGCTCGAAGGGGCCCAACTTCCAGCCAAAGCCCCAGCGGATGGCGAAGTCGACGTCGCGGGCGCAATGGGCGATTTCGGCCAGGTGCACGGCGCAGTAGTGGAACAGGTCGCGGAAGATGGACCAGAGGAACTGCGCCTGCGGGTGCTGCGAGGCGCGCAGCTTCGCGAACTGCTGCGCGGGCGACTTCTCCTTGAGTATCGCCTGCACTTCCTCCGCGATGGCGCCGGCGGACAGCCGGTAGTCCTGCTTCGCGACATCGAGGACGAGTATTTCCTTCCCCTTCTTCATGAAGATGCCGGCCTTGGTCTTCTGGCCCAATGCGCCCTTGGCGATGAGACCGGCGAGCCACTCAGGCGCCTTGTAGTGCGGGTGCCACGGGTCGGCGGCGAGCGTGTCGTGCATCGTCTTAACCACGTGCGCCATGGTGTCGAGGCCGACCACGTCGGCGGTGCGGTAGGTGGCACTCTTGGCTCGCCCGATGGCGGGGCCTGTCAGCGCGTCGACCTCGTCGAAGCCCAGCCTGAAGGCGAGCGTGTGATGCATCGTCGCAAGCATCGAGAAGACGCCGACCCGGTTGGCGACGAAGTTGGGCGTGTCCCTGGCGCGCACCACGCCCTTGCCCAGCGTCGTGGTGAGGAATGCCTCGAGGTCGTCGACGATGGCCGGATCCGTCGCCGCGGTCGGGATGATCTCCACCAGGCGCATGTAGCGCGGCGGGTTGAAGAAATGGATGCCGCAGAAGCGCGGGCGTATCGCCTCGGGCAGCACCTTCGACAATTCGGTGATGGAGAGTCCGGAAGTGTTGGAGGCGAAGATCGCGTGCGGCGCGAGATGCGGCGCCACCTTGTCGAAGAGCGACTTCTTCCAGTCCATGCGCTCGCTGATCGCCTCGATCACGAGGTCGCACCCGGAAAGCAGCGCCAGGTCCTCGTCGTAGTTGGCGGCCGTGATCCGCTCGAGGACGGACTTGGTCGCGAGCGGGCTGGGCTCGAGCTTGGCCAGGCCGGCAAGCGCCTTGTTCACGATGCCGTTCCTGTCGCGGCCTTCGGCGGCGAGATCGAAGAGGACCGGCTGCACGCCGGCGTTGGCGAGGTGCGCGGCGATCTGCGCGCCCATGACGCCGGCGCCTAGAACGGCAGCCTTGCGGACGAGAAACTTGGACACGATGTTCTCCTGGAGCATGCCCGCGGGGGCGGGCCGGTTATCGATGGAGGTTCAGGCCTGTTTGCCTATTTCTTGACGGCTCGTTCCTCGACCACGGCCCCCGGCACCGGTCGCGGATGGCGTTCGGCGTCGATGGCGACGTAGGTGAGCTGCGCCTCGGTGACCTTCACGGCTTCCGAGCGGCCGACGCGGCCGCGCTGCGCGAAGACCTCGACGTCGACGGTGATCGAGGTGCGGCCGACCTTCGTCACGCGGGCATAGAAGCTCACGAGGTCGCCGACGAACACCGGCTCCTTGAACAGGAACGAATTGACGGCCAGCGTGACGACCGGGCCCTGCGCCCGCTCATAGGCGGGGACGCTGCCCGCGAGGTCGACCTGCGCCATCACCCAACCCCCGAAAATGGTGCCGTGGGCGTTGGTATCCGCCGGCATGGGGATGATGCGAAGGACGGGCTGCTCGCCCTGCGGGAGTTCGGCTGGCATGGGGAGTTTCAAACGGTCGTTTGATTCTACACGTACCCGCGGTAGATCGCGGCAATGCCGTCGCGATGCTGCTCGACGATGCGGTTGCGCTTGAGCTTGAGCGTCGGCGTGAGGAAGCCGTTGTCCACCGACCATTTGTCGGTCGAGATCGAGACGCGGCGTACCTGCGCGTAACCGGGAAACGCCGCCATCTGCTTCGCGATGCGCGCCGCGACGAACTTCTCGGCGCGCTCGCGGCCCGCGCCGCGGGGATCGGCCGGCAGGCCGTTCTCCCGGGCGATCCGGGCCCACTCGTCCGGGTTCAGGGAGACGATGGCGCCGAGGAAAGGCCGGGACTCGCCGACGATGATGGCCTGCTCGAAAAGCGGGTCGAGCAGGATGGCGAGCTCCATGTCCACCGGCGGCACCTTCTCGCCGTTGGCCATGACGATGATTTCCTTGAGGCGGCCGGTGATCGTGAGCTGGCCGTTCTCGAGTTTCGCCTGGTCTCCGGTGTCGAGCCAGCCGTCCTCGCCGAGCACGCGGGCGGTCGCCTCGGGAATGTTCCAGTACCCCAGCATCACGTTGGGGCCTTTCACCAGCAGCACGCCTTCCGCGCCGAAGGCGACCTCGATGCCCGGCAGGACGGCGCCGATGGACGCCGGATCGTTGTGGTCGAGGCGGTTCACGGAGACAACGGGCCCGGCCTCCGTGAGTCCATAGCCCTGGCATATCGGCAGGCCGAGCCCGAGGAACGTGTGCGCGATCTGCGGACTGAGCGCCGCACCACCGCTGATCGCGAGTCGCAGCCGGCCGCCGAGGCGCTCGAGGAGTTTCGCCGCCACCAGGCGACGCAGCACCGGCCACAGCAGGAACGCGGGCCGCCACGGCCCCCGGCCCTGGCGCCATTCGAAGAGGTTCCAACCTGTGCGGTGGGCGAAGTCGAAGAGCCCCCGTTTCGCGCCGGACGCTTCGCGCAGCTGCGAATGGATCGCGGCGTGCAGGCGCTCGTAGATGCGCGGCACGGACACGATGACGGTCGGCCGCACGTTGCGGAAGTCCTCGGCGAGTTGCGGGATCGAGCGGGCGAACGCCACCTCCGAACCCGCCACCAGCGTGAGGTAGTAGCCCACCGTGCGCTCGAACATGTGCGACAGGGGCAGGAAGGACAGGAAGACGTCGTCGGTGTACACGTCGAACGCGCCCAGGCAGGACTTCACGTTCTGCAGCATGTTCTGGTGCGAGAGCATCACGCCCTTGGGACGCCCCGTCGTGCCGGAGGTGTAGACGATCGTGGCGAGCGCGTGGCCATCGGTTGCGGCAGGAGGCGCGGCTAGCCCCTGCGCCGGCAACCAGTCGGCCCGCGTGCGCCCGCGGGCCTCGCCCGCCGTCCCGACCCCCGGCAAAGAAACGATGCGCCCCCCGCCCGGCCTCTGCGCGCGCGCGCCGGCAAGGCGCAACAGGTGCGCCTCGCCCTCGACGACGAGCAGCTTCACCCCGGCGTCGTTCAGGCAATAGGCGATGTTGTCCGGCCTGTCGTCGACGTACACCGGCACCGTCACCAGCCCCTGCGCGTAGGCGCCCTGGTCGAACCAGACCCACTCCTTGCAGTTGCGCAGCATGATGGCCACGCGCTCGCCGGCAGCGAGCCCTTCCGCAGCGAGCGCGGCGCGGACCCGGCTCACCATGCGCGCGGTCTCGGCCCAGGTATACGGCTTCCAGGACTTTTCGGCCGCGCTGTACTCCCGGTACGCAACGGCGTCGGGGGAAAGCGCCACGCGCCTGGCGAAGGTGACCGCGATCGCGTCACGCTCGCCGATGGGGACGTATTGCTGCTCGCTCGATGGCACGCGGGAACGGCTCCGGGATCCGGGGATGGACCCCGTGGGCTGTCCCGCAATCTTACCGGCCGGCGCTCGCCTGCGTCTTCGTCCGCAGCCAGTCGAGCGTGTCGCGCCAGAGGTTGTCGCGGCTCTCGGGCAGGAAGTACCCCATGTGACCGATGTGCCGACGGCCCGCCTCCGCCGGCGCGACGTGACGCCGCTCGGCGCGGGCGTTGCGATAGAAGCCGTGCAGCTCGTCGACCGACTGCCGCGTGAGCATCGCATCGTCCTCGAACGAGTAGCCCAGCACCGGGACGGTCACGCCTTCGTAGCGACGCCGCATCGCCTCGCCCTCGCAAAGCAGGTAGTCGCGGTGGGTACACCAGCGCCGCCATTGCCAGGCGACGCCGGCCGGCAGGTCGCCAACCATGCGCAGGCGCTTGCCGGGGAAGTAGCCGAACAGGGGCGTGAGCAGCGGAATGGCCACGAACCAGAGGAAACGCACCTGCAATGGCATGCGCTCATTGTGCCCGTACCACCCCGATCCGGCAGTCACGGTGACGAAGGCACGCAACCCCGCGCATTCGGGCACCGCCCCGAAGAGCTGCCCTCCGAGGCTGTGGCCGACCGCGAGCGCCGGCAGGCCGGGACCCATGGCGCGCGCCTCGCGCAGCATCGCATCGAGGTCGCATTGCGCCCAGGTCGTGACGTCGGTGCGGAACCCGCGCAGGCTGCCCTCTCGGGAGGACCCCATGCCGCGATAGTCGAAAGTGAGCACGTGCAGGCCGCTCTCCGCGAGGAAACGCGCCAGCGGCTCGTAGAAGTCCTGGCGCACGCCCATGGCGCCCGCGAGGAGCACGGTGGCCCACGCCTTGCCTTCAGCAGGGAAGCGCGTGACGGCAAGGTCGAACCCGTCGGCCGCCCGCGCCGTGTCGCGCAGCTCCATGGCGCCTCAGGCCTTGCGGCGCGGCGAAACCCACATGGTGATGACGGCGCGGCAGACGATCGCGCCCGCCTGGTCCTGCACTTCCACCGTCACCGGCACGTCGCGGCCCGGTCCCGCGGCGATCTCGGCCACGCTCGCATGCGCCTCGACGTCCGCCTCGGCCTTCTTGAGATATTCGACCGTCATGCCCTTGGGCAGCCAGCGCATCGAAGCCGGAATCGTGATCTCCGTCATCGTTCCCGCCGCCAGCTCCG
>CAZOIB010000311.1:0-13537 GCA_964579785.1 uncultured Lysobacter sp.
CGCAGGAAGTCGATCATCTTGTAGCGCGCGATGGCGTGCGCCCAGGCCGTCAGCGGCTGCGCCGCATCGTAGGTGTGGCGCTGGTTGTGCACGGCCAGCAGCGTCTCCTGCACCAGGTCCTCCACTTCGTCGGGCACGCGCGTGAGCCGCCCCCTGAGGAAGGCGCGCAGGAATCCGCTCAACTCCTTCAGGAACGCCGCATAGGCCGTGCCGTCGCCGGCCAGCCCGCGCAACAGGAGGTCCTTCAGCTGGTCTTCCCGTGCGCCCAAGTGCGGCCGGCTCCTCTTGTATTCGCGATTCCCGTCGCACCGGTTACAGCGGTTGCGAACGTTCCGCGGCAGCGTCGAATTCTGCCCGAGCGCGTAACCGCGCGCCAATGGCCCGCGAACTAGCTCTCGGACCGCACGTTGCCGGAACGCATCGGGCACCGGAGACGGCACCCAACCTTTCATCACGACCAGGAGCCAGACCATGAATTCCCGCAACCTCGCCATCACCGCCATCACCCTCGCCACACTCGCCTCGGGCGCGGCCCTCGCGCAGGACAAGGCGATGGACAAGCCCATGGACAAGAAGGGCGGCATCGAGAAGTGCTACGGCGTCTCGCTGGCCGGCAAGAACGACTGCGCCGCCGGACCCGGCACGAGCTGCGCCGGCACGTCGAAGAAGGACTACCAGGGCAACGCGTGGAAGCACGTGCCCAAGGGAACCTGCACGTCCATCAAGACGCCGAACGGAGCGGGCTCGCTTTCCCCGATCAAGGCATAGCAGTCCGCCACCGCACCTGACGACCATGGCCCCGACGCTCACCGCCGGGCTGGGACTCAAGCCCCGGCATTTCGAGGAGGCCCGCGAATGCGCGGCCCCGGGGCTGTGGCTGGAGGTGCATCCGGAGAACTATTTCGTGGCGGGCGGGCCGCGCCTGGCCTGGCTCGGCGCGATCCGCGAGCGCCATCCGCTCAGCCTGCACGGCGTTGCGCTGTCGCTCGCGGCGGATGCCCCGCCGGATGCGGCGCACCTGCAGCGCCTGCGCGCGCTGGCCGACCGCGTCGATCCGGCGCTGGTCTCCGAGCACCTCGCGTGGTCGGCCTGGCGCGGCGCCTACCTCCCCGACCTGCTGCCCTTTCCGCGCACGGTCGAGGCGCTGGCGCGTGTCTGCGCCAACGTTTCGGCCACGCAGGATGTCCTGCGGCGGCGCATCGCCGTCGAGAACCCTTCGCATTACCTGCGCATCGACGGCCACGAGCGCGACGAGATCGACTTCCTCGCCGAACTTTCGCAGCGCACCGGTTGCGGCCTGCTCCTCGACGTGAACAACGTCCACGTGTCCGCGGCCAACCTGGGGTTCGATGCCACGAAGTACATCGACGCCTTCCCCGCCGCGGCGGTCATGGAGATCCACCTGGCCGGGCATTCGAACGATCCGGCGCTCGGCGAACACCTACTCGTCGATTCCCACGACGCGCCGGTGAGCGAGGCCGTATGGGCGCTGTACGAAAGGCTCGTCAGGCGCATCGGGCCCCGCCCCACCCTCATCGAACGCGACGACCAGCTGCCCGAATTCCCCGTGCTGCTGGCCGAGCGCGACCGGGCGCATGCGCTGCTCGGCGCCCGTGTGGCGAGGGCCGCTTGATGCACCCCGGGCCCCGCGTTCCGCTGGCAATCTTCCAGGACGCGTTCGCCCGTGCCCTCTACGCCGAGCCCGCGCAAGTCGACCCGATCGTGGCGAGAATCGCGGCGCAGCCTGCATTCGCGGTCTATCGCAACACGGTGATGAAAGGCGCGATCGACGCCCTGGAAGCGAACTTCCCCGCCGTGTCGCGGCTGGTGGGCACGGAATGGTTCCGCGCCGCGGCACGCGAGCACGTGCGCGTCTCGCCGCCCGGGGAACCCTCGCTCCTGCGCTACGGCTCCGCGTTTCCCGCGTTCCTGGCCACGTTCGCGCCCGCGACGGAGCTTCCCTACCTTTCCGGCGTCGCCCGTCTCGATCGCCTGTGGACCGAGGCGCACATCGCAGCCGATCACCCGGTCCTCGGAAGGACCGATCTGGCGGCGCTCGATCCCGAAGCGCTGGGGGAAGTGGTCCTCGTCCCGCACGCCGCAGCACGCTGGGCCTGGTTTTCGGAGGCGCCGGCCTACACCATCTGGCGCCGCAATCGCGAGGAGCGCGACGACGAAAGTGAGATCGCCTGGATAGGTGAAGGCGCTCTTCTCGCGCGGCCCGTGGATGTCGTGCATTGGTCGGCACTCGACGCGGCGGGATGCCGGTTCCTCGATGCCTGCGCGCAAGAGCTGCCGCTCGCGCAGGCGCTAGAGGCGGCGCTCGAGATCGACGCAAACGCGAACCTCGTGCGGCTGGTGACCACTCTGCTGGATGCCGGTGCGTTCGGCCGGCTCACGTACTTCCCCGTCAACCCTTGCACAGGATCACGGCCATGAACGACCTCGCCACCCCACTTGCCGTACCTCCCGCCGTCGGCCTGCGCACGACCTGGAATCGGATCGCGGACCGGATTTCCCCTTGGGTGAGCGATGCCTTGCTCGCCCTTTGCGCCCGGTTCGCGCTGGGCGCGATCTTCTTCCTCTCCGGTCGCACCAAGGTCGAGGGGTTCCTCACCGTGAGCGAGGGCGCCTACACGCTCTTCCGCGAGGAATACAAGGTGCCGCTGCTGGCGCCGGAGATCGCGGCGCACCTGGCCACCTATGCCGAGCACCTGCTGCCGGTCCTGCTCGTTCTGGGGCTCCTCACGCGCCTGTCCGCGCTGGGCCTCCTCGCGATGACGGCCGTGATCCAGATCTTCGTCTACCCGGACGCCTGGCCCACCCACCTCACCTGGGCCACGCTCGCGCTGTACCTCGCCGGGCGCGGCGCCGGGACACTTTCAGTCGACGGTGCGCTCGGAATCAGATAGCTTCCGCGTCGAGCACTCCCGCCCGCAGGGCCGCTGCACCCTCGCGACGCTTCCGGCCGCCTCCACGAAAGGCAATCCATGATGAAATTCCCGCGTTCCCTCGCCGCCCTCGCCCTTGCCTGCCCGGGCACCGCCAGCCCGCGCCATGCGGGCCCGGCATGAGCGGCGACTCCTTCGACGCGATCGTCGTGGGCGCCGGGCAGGCCGGACCGGCCATCGCCGCGCGCTGCAGCCGCGAAGGCCTGCGCACGGCCATCGTCGAACGCGGGCATTTCGGCGGCACGTGCGTGAACGTCGGCTGCGTGCCGACCAAGACGCTGGTCGCCAGCGCCCGCGCCATCCACCAGGCCCGCCGCAGCGATGAGTTCGGTTTCGCCACCGGCGGCATCCGCGTCGACATGGCGCGGGTGAAGGCGCGCAAGGATGCCATCGTCCGCGCCTCGCGCGAGGGAGTCGAGGCGTGGATGCGCGGGCTCGGGCAAGCCGAGGTGATCGCGGGCGAGGCCCGCTTCGTCGCGCCGAACACCCTCGAGGTGGCCGGGCGGCGGCTCACCGCGCCGCGCATCTTCCTCGATGTCGGCGGCCGTTGCCTGAAGCCCGATCTTCCGGGCATCGACGACGTGCCGACCCTCGACAATGAATCCGTGCTCGAACTCGCGCAGGTTCCCCGGCACCTGGTGATCGTCGGCGGCAGCTACATCGGGCTCGAGTTCGCCCAGGTGATGCGGCGCTTCGGCGCGGAGGTGACGGTCGTGGAGCGCGCGCCCCGCCTGCTGCCGCGCGAGGACGAGGACGTCTCCGACGGCATTCGCGCGATCCTCGAGGGCGAGGGAGTGCGTTTTGAACTCGGCTCCGAGTGCATCTCCCTCTCCCGGGAAGGCGACGACATCGAGATCGGCGCAGCGTGCGGAGGCGACCGCCTGCCCGTCGTGGGCAGCCACGTGCTGCTCGCCACGGGCCGCCGCCCCAACACCGACGGCCTCGGGCTCGAACACGCCGGCATCCGCACCGACGAGCGCGGCTACATCGCCGTGGACGAGCAATGCCGCACGAGCGCGGAGGGCGTCTGGGCGGTCGGCGACTGCAACGGCCGGGGCGCCTTCACCCACACGGCCTGGAACGACCACGAGATCGTCGTCGCGAACCTCTTCGACGCCGATCCGCGGCGCATCGCGGACCGCATTCCATGCTACGCGCTCTTCGTCGATCCGCCCCTCGCGCGCATCGGCCTGACCGACGCCCAGGCGCGCGCTTCCGGCCGGCCGCTGCTGCGCGCGAAGATGCCGATGAAGCGCGTGGGCCGGGCCCGCGAGATGGGCGAAACCCACGGCTTCATGAAGGTGGTGGTCGACGCCGAAAGCGGGCTGCTGCTGGGCGCGGCGATCCTCGGGACCAACGGCGACGAGGTCGTGCACTCCCTGCTGGACATGATGGCGGCCGGGCAGCCCTGCGCCGTGATCTCCCGCACCGTCCACATCCACCCGACGGTGTCCGAACTCGTTCCGACGCTGCTGCAGCAGTTGCGGCCGCTGGACTGACCCCGCGCTACCGGGAGGACGACGCGGCCGCCCGGATCGCATCGAGCGTCGTGTTCGGCGTGATCGCCTGCGGATCGATCCGCACCTCGATCACCGCCGGCTTCCCGGACGCGACGCACCTCTCGAACGCCGGCCCGAACTGCGCCGTCTCCTCGACGATCTCGCCCGCGGCGCCGAAGGCGCGCGCATAGGCCGCGAAGTGCGGGTTGACGAGATCGGTGCCGTGCACGCGCCCCGGGTAGTGTTTCTCCTGGTGCATGCGGATGGTGCCGTACATGCCGTTGTTGACGATGACGATGATGACCGCGGCGCCATACTGCACGGCGGTGGCGAGTTCCTGCCCGGCCATGAGGAAGCAGCCGTCGCCGGCGAACGCGACCACGGTGCGCTTCGGCTCGGCCAATTTCGCGGCGATGGCCGCCGGCACGCCGTAGCCCATGGCACCCGAGGTCGGCGCGAGCTGCGTGCGCAGTCCCGTGTAGCGGTGGAAGCGGTGCAGCCAGGTCGTGTAGTTGCCGGCGCCGTTGCAGAGGATCGCGTCCTCCGGCAGGTGCCTGTCCAGCCAGTCGACGATGTCCCACATCTGCACCTTGCCGGGAATCTCGCGGCGCGCCGTCCACGCTTCGTAGTCCGCGCGCGCCTCCGGGACGCTCGCCTTCCACGCGCCGGCATCGACCGGCGCCAGCGCGGCGACGGCATGCGCGAAGCGCCCCATCGAGGCGAGGATCGGCAGCTCCGCCTGGTAGACGCGGCCGAGCTCCTCGGCGCCGGACATCACGTGCACGAGCTTCTGCCGCGGCACCGGCGATTCGAGGAGCGTGTAGCCGCCGGTGGTCATCTCCCCCATGCGCGCGCCGGCGACCAGCAGCACGTCGGCCGTGCGCACGCGTTCGGCGAGGATGGGATTGATGCCGACGCCCACGTCGCCGACATAGTTCGCATGCCGGTTGTCGAACAGGTCCTGGAAGCGGAAGGCGCAGGAAACCGGCAGGTGGTTGGCTTCGGCGAAGCGGCGCATGTCGTCGCAGGCCTCGCGCGTCCAGCCGCTGCCGCCCAGGACCACGAGCGGGCGCCGCGCGGCAGACAGCAGGCCGCGCAGGCGCTCCAGCTCGGAAGCCCCCGGCTCGGCATGCACGGGCGTGTAGGGACCGGCATCCGCGACGGCCGCGGTGGCGGTGAGCAGATCCTCGGGAAGCGCCAGCACCACCGGCCCGCGCCGCCCCGACATCGCCACCGTGAAGGCGCGGTTCAGGTATTCCGGGATGCGCGCCACGTCGTCGATGCGCGCCGCCCACTTGGCGAGCGGGGCGAACATGGCGGCGAAGTCCACCTCCTGGAATGCCTCGCGATGCCGGAAGTCCGAGCCGACGTCGCCCACGAAGAGGATCATCGGGGTCGAGTCCTGGAACGCCGTGTGCACGCCCACGGAGGCCTGCGTCGCGCCAGGCCCGCGCGTGACGAAGCAGATGCCCGGGCGTCCCGTGAGCTTGGCGTGCGCTTCCGCCATGTTGGCGGCGGCCGACTCGTGGCGGCAGGTGACGAGCTGCAACCGCTCGCGATGCTCGTGCAGGGCATCGAGCACCGGCAGGAAGCTCTCGCCCGGGACGCAGAACGCCATGTCCGTGCCGTGCACGAGCAACTGCTCGACGAGGATCCGCCCGCCTTCCCGGTTCGCGCTTGTCATAGCTGCCTCACCTGGTAGCCGCGCTTCGCGAGCATCTCCACCAGGCCGCGCGGCCCCGCCAGGTGAAGGGCGCCGACCGCGACGAAGACACGCTCGCGGCCGCGCATCAGCCACTCCTCGATCCGCTCGGCCATCGCCTCATGGCGCGACCAGATGAACTTCTCCTCGAGTTCCCGGGCGCCCGGCACGCTCTCGTTGTAGGCGCGGGCGACCTCCAGCAGCAGGTTCGCGTCCCCGGACTGCCAGGCATTCACCATGCCGGTGATCTGCTCGCGCGTGAGGCCGCTCTCGAGCGCCATGAGCGTGCCTTCCAGGGCCTGCCGGCTCTCCGCGTCGGTGAGCGAGTTCATGAGCGCAGCCTGGTTCGCCACGCCCTCGAGCTCGACGATGTCCATCTTCGCCTCCCTGGCGCGGACCAGGAGATGGCGGTCGACTCCGTACCGCGGGGAATAGCCCAGGCGGCCCCACTCCGAGAACGCCAGGTAGGAGGAGGCGATGAACGGCTTCAGCTTCGCCATCTCCTGTTCCTGCAGACCGAAGCGCTCGAGCTGCCTGCGGAAGCGCTCGTAGACCGGCGCCGGCAGGCGCTTGTCGAGCCGGTCGGGAGGGACCAGCACCATCGTGGAGGAACTCTTCGTCATCGCCTCGACGTTCAGGATGTCCGCCTCCACCGCGAGCACTTTGGCATCCGCGAACGCCTTCTGCACCGGCTCCGCGAGCGGGAAGAAGCTCGCCTTGCCGGCGTGCACCGTCCCGTACAGGTAGACGCGGTTGGTGAGGGAAGAGACCTCCCAGAGGTACTGGCGCGGAGCGGGAACGGGCGCTGCGGTCGCAGCGGCGCCGGTCGCGGGTTGCGCGATTGCGGTCCAGGGCAGGCTGAGGAATGCGGCGAGGGCAAGACAGGCAAGGCGCACGGGAAGGTCTGCTGGAGGAGCGTGAGTCCCTGATTCTAGCCCACGGCGGATTGTGGGTCGGGACCGTTTGCTGTCACAATCGCGCCACAAAACCAGGAGGACAAAGCCATGATCCGCACGTTCCGGGCGCTCGCGCTCGCCGCCGTATCCGCCGTTGCCTTCACCGCCGCCGCGCAGGAGTGCAAGAACCGCGGCGACCTCGATCAACTCTACTGCGACGAAAACGGCGACATGGTCGCCGACACCCCGAAGGACCCGAAGAAATTGAAGACCCCCAACACCCTGGTCTTCACCTACACCCCGGTGGAGGATCCCGCGGTCTACGAGAAGATCTTCAAGCCCTTCACCGATCACCTTGCCCAGTGCACCGGCAAGAAGGTCGTCTTCTACCAGGTGCAGTCCAACGCGGCCGAGATCGAGGCCATGCGCTCCGGGCGCCTGCACGTGGGCGGCTTTTCCACCGGCCCGACGGCGTTCGCGGTGAACATCGCCGGCGCGGTTCCCTTCGGCATCAAGGGCTACGAGAAGGACTTCCAGGGCTACAACCTGATCGTCATCGTGAAGAAGTCGAGCCCCTACCAGAAGCTCGCCGACTTGAAGGGCAAGAAGTTCGCGCACACCTCCCCATCCTCCAACTCCGGTCACATGGCGCCCATGGCGCTCTTCCCGAAGGAAGGGCTCGCCCCTGACAAGGACTACAAGATCCTCTTCTCCGGCAAGCACGACCAGTCGGTGCTGGGCGTGAACTCCGGCGACTACGATGGAGCAGCCGTGGCGTCCGACGTCTTTCACCGCATGGCGGTGCGCGGACAGGTCAAGGAGGACGACTTCCGCGTGATCTATCGCAGCGCCAAGTTTCCGACCTCCTCCTTCGCGTACGCGCACGATCTCGAGCCCACGTTCCGCGACAAGATGCTCAAGTGCTTCTACGACTACCGCTACACCGAGGAGATGAAGAAGGCCTTCGACGGCGCCGACCGCTTCTTCCCCATCAACTACAAGGAGCACTGGGCGGTCGTGCGCGACGTGGCGGAAGCCGGCGGCGACAAGTTCAACAAGGCGGCCTACGAGAAGGAGTCGAAGCGCGAGGAAGAGGCGCGCAAGAAGAAGGCCGAGCAGAAGAAGTAGCCGTGGAAGCGTCCGCGCTCGAGCTTCGCGGCCTCGTCATGGAGTACACGCGCGGCAAGCCGGTGCTGCGTGGCATCGACCTCGCCGTCGGCACGGAGGGGCTCACCGCCATCATCGGACCCTCCGGCACCGGCAAGTCGACCCTCATCCGCTGCATCAACCGGCTGGTCGATCCCACGGCCGGCGAGATCCTGTTCCGGGGGCAGGACCTCGCCCGCCTCAAGGGCGAGGCACTGCGCCACGCGCGACGGCAAATCGGCATGGTGTTCCAGGAATACAACCTGGTGGAGCGCCTTTCGGTGATGGAAAACGTGCTCTCCGGACGTCTGGGCTACGTCTCGCCGTGGCAGGCGTGGATGCGCAAGTACCCGCAGGCGGACATCGACCGCGCCTTCGAGCTGCTCGACATCGTCGGCCTCTCGGCCTTCCCGAACCAGCGCGCGGACAGCCTCTCGGGCGGCCAGCGCCAGCGCGTCGGCATCGCGCGCGCCGTGATGCAGCGCCCGCAGCTGTTGCTCGCCGACGAGCCCACGTCCTCGCTCGACCCCAAGACCTCGGTCGAGATCATGGAACTGATGCGCGAACTGGGGCGCAGCCATTCCATTCCGGTGATGGTCAACATGCACGACGTGGAGCTGGCCAGGCGCTTCGCCGACCGGATCGTCGGCATGTCCGGCGGCAGGATCGTCTTCGACGGACCGCCCGCGGAGCTCACGGACGCGCATCTCAAGGAAATCTACGGCGGCGAGGGCTGGCTGCATTGATCGCCCCGGCGGCACGCGCCTTCCCGGTCAACTGGTGGCTGCGCGCCGGCTGGATCCTGCTCGCAGCCTACGTGGTCTACGCCGCCTCCCGGCTGGAGTTCACGTGGGCGCGCTTCCTGGTCGGAATCGACAATGGCGCTCGCTTCATCGCGCGGATGATCCCGCCGGTGATCGCGCAGCCCGATTCCCTGGTCAACGGCCTGCTCGAGTCGCTGCAGATCGCGATCCTCGCCTCCTGCATCGGCATCGTGATATCGCTGCCCATCGGCCTCATGGCCTCGCGCAATCTCATGCCGGTCTGGGCCACGTGGCCCGCGCGCGTGGTGATCGCGCTGTGCCGCTCCTTCCACCCGGTGATCGTGGCGATCGTCTTCGTGAAGGCGGTGGGCTTCGGCGCGATGGCCGGCATCCTCGCGTTGAGCGTGGCCTCGGTGGGCTTCATCGGCAAGCTCTTTGCCGAGGCCATCGAGGAAATCTCGCTCAAGCAGGTGGAGGCGGTGCGCGCCACCGGCGCCCCGTTCGCCAACGTGATCACCTACGGCGTCCTGCCCCAGGTGTTCACGCGCTTCATCGGCTTCGCCACCTACCAGCTCGATTCCAACCTGCGCAACTCGACCATGGTGGGGATCGTGGGCGCCGGCGGCATCGGCGGGACGCTGTTCTCCGCGTTCCAGCGCTTCGACTACGACTTCGTGGCGGCGATCCTCCTGGCCATCATCGCCATGATCATGGTGGGCGAGGTGCTCGCCGGCTGGGTGCGCGGCGTTTTCCTCGAGCGGGGCAAGGTCCATGAGGAATAGCATGGTGCTGCCGCCATGACCGCCGCGGCCGGCGCAATCCACGGACGCACCTGGCGGCGCTTTACTCCTGCGCAGCGCCTGGCGCGCTTCAGCGTCTATCTGGTGCTGGTGGCGGCGCTGGTCTGGTCGGCGCGCACGGTGCAGGTCATCCCCGAGTTCCTCTGGGACGCCCCCGAACAGGTGCAGGACCTGCTGCAGCGCATGTGGCCGATCGCCTTCGGCCATTACCCGGAGGGCGTTCACGACGCCCTGGTGGACACCCTGCACATCGCCTCGCTGGGGACGATCCTGGCGATGATCATGGCGCTGCCGGTGGGCGTACTCGCGGCGCACAACTTGGTTCCGCTCGCGCCGGTCAATTACCTGGCGAAGCTGGTGCTGGTGTCGAGCCGCTCGGTGAACTCGCTCGTCTGGGCGCTGCTGTTCGTCGCCATCTTCGGGCCGGGCGCGCTGGCCGGCACGCTCGCCATCGCCTTCCGCTCCATCGGCTTCGTGGGCAAGCTCTTCGGCGAGGCCCTGGAGGAGTCCAATCGCGGCACGATCGAGGCCCTCGAGGCGACGGGCGCGCCGTGGCTTTCCGTCCTCGCCAAGGGCTACTGGCCGCAGGTGCAACCGGCGTTCTGGTCCATCGTGCTCTTCCGCTGGGACATCAACGTGCGCGAATCCGCGGTGCTGGGCCTCGTCGGCGCGGGCGGCATCGGCATGGCACTCGACACCGCGTTGAACCTCTTCCAGTGGGACCGCGTCGCCATGGTTCTCTTTTCCATCTTCGCGGTGGTCGTGATCGCCGAGGTTGTCGTCACGCAGATCCGCAAGAGAATCATCTAGCGCTAGGGCCGCACGGCCCTCAGAAGTCGCGCAGCACGCAGCCCGGGTCCACCTCGCCGCGCGGCTGCGCCGGCTCCTTCGCCGTCCCCGTCGCGATCCAGCCCAGCAGGGCCTCCCCCTCGGCGCAGTGCGCCGCGACGATCGCCGAGTCGGAGGCGCGCGCCCCGGCGACCATCTTGCCGGCATAGCCCATGCAGTGCAGCGCGTTGAGCGCGTTCGCGACGGCGCCCCCGATGCACGCCCACTGCTCGTGCGGCGGCACGTCGGGATCGTCGCGGCGGATGCGCGCGATCACCGCAATCAGCACCGGTGCCTGCGCCGCCTTGCGGCGCTCGGCCGCCAGCTCGGCGTCCGTCTTGCCCTTGCGCCGGCCGTAGTCCTCGAAGAGATCCGCGAGCCGGTCGAGCGCCTTGCCGCGCGCGATCGCGAAGCGGAAGGGGATCAGCTTGTGGTGGTCCGGCGCGCGCAGCGCCGCCATGGCCATCGTCCAGAGCTCGTCCTCCGACGGGCCGGGCTCGCCCAGGTGCTTCGCGCTCACCGAGTAGCGCGTGAGGAGAAGCCGCAGCGCGCCTTCTCCTTCCGGCGACGCGGCCGGCGGCGGCGGGATGTCGGATGGGTCGGGCAAGCGCCTCTCCTCGCCTCGCGCGCGGGACCTACTTCGCGTTCGGCGCCCAGCCGCTGGTGGGCGCGACGAAGGGCTCCATCGGGATCTCCTCGTAGTGCACCGCGAGGATCTCGAGCTGCTCGCGGCCGCCCGGCGTGACGAGGGTGACGGTGTCGCCGTCGCACGCCTTGATGAGCGCGCGCGCCACCGGCGAGATCCAGCTGATGTAGCCCCTGCCGGGGTCGGTCTCGTCCAGTCCCACGATGCGCACCGTCGTCTCCTCGCGCGCCGCAGTGGCGTAGGTCACCGTGGCCGCGAAGAACACCTGCTCGGACTCCTCGCGCGTGGCGGGGTCGACCACCTCGGCGTGCTCCAGCCGCTTGGTGAGGTAGCGGATGCGCCGGTCGATCTCGCGCAGGCGCTTCTTGCCGTAGTGGTAGTCGCCGTTCTCCGAGCGGTCGCCGTTGGAGGCGGCCCACGAGACGATGTTGGTGACCGCGGGGCGCTCCACCTTCACGAGGTGGGCCAGCTCGTCGCGCATGCGCCGCCAGCCATGCGGGGTCATGTAGTTCTTCGCGCCGACCGGCAGCGGGCCCGCGTCATCCGGTTCCTCGAGGTCGTCGGATGCGTCTTCTTCCCGGGTGAATGCCTTGCTCATCTCTAGAGTCCCTTCACGAACTCGCGTATGCCCGCGAGGAGCATCTCGACCGCGATGGCGGTGAGGATCAATCCCATCAGCCGCTCGATGGCATGCATGGCGTGCTCGCCCAGCCAGCGATGCAGCTTCGTTCCCGCGAGCAGCACCACCGTGGTGACGAGCATGGTCACGGTGATCGCCGCCGCCCACATGCCGACCCGTCCGGGGTCGCGCGAGGCCATCAGCATGACGGTGGCGAGCGCCGAGGGGCCTGCGATGAGCGGCGTGGCGAGCGGCACGATGAACGGCTCGCCGCCCGGCTTGTCGCCGAACGCCCCGTCCAGCTTCGCGAAGACCATGCGGATGGCGATCATGAAGAGGATCACGCCGCCGGCGATGGAAAGCGAGGTCTGCGACAGGTGCATCAGGGCCAGGAAGGACTGCCCGCCGAACATGAAGGCGAGCAGCAGCCCGTAGGCGATGAGGCACTCGCGCGCGATCACGAGGCGCCGGCGGCTCTCCGCCACGCCGCCGAGCATGGCGTTGACGAGCGGCATGTTGCCGAACGGGTCGGTGACCAGCGTGAGGAGGATCACTGCCGAGAGGAATTCGTGGGCCATCGCGTTCCTGATCCGAGGGCCAACATTCTACGCGGTCGCGTGGTCCCGAAGGCGCGCGTGCGAAAATGCGGCGTGAACGCTCCCGCCACGCCGGTCCCGAACCGCCTCGCATCGCTCGCCTTCGTGGGCCTGCTCGCCGGCGGCTGCGCCATCGCCTTCGCGCCCATCCTGGTGCGGCTGTCCGACACCGGCCCGGTGGCGAGCGCCTTCTGGCGCACCGCGCTCGCCGCGCCGCTGCTGTGGGTGTGGGCGCTGCGCGCCGATCCGCGGCCGGCGGCGATGTCCCTCGGGCCGCTCGCGGGCGCGGGACTATTCTTCGCCTGCGACCTCGGCGTCTGGCACTGGTCGATCACCTATACCTCGGTCGCCAATTCCACGCTGCTGGCCAACCTCGCGCCCATCTTCGTGACGCTGGCGGGCTGGGTGCTCTACCGGCAATCGGTGACGCGCACCTTCCTCGTCGGCATGGTGGCGGCGATCGCCGGCATGTTCATCCTCGTCGGTCCCAATTTCGCCGTCGGCGGCACGCGGCTCGCCGGCGACGCGCTGGGTGCCCTGACCGCGGTCTTCTATGCCGGCTACATGCTCTCGATCAAGTCGGCGCGCGACGCGGGCGCCAGCACCGCGCGGCTGATGGCCTGGAGCACGACCATCACCGCGCTCGCCCTCCTGCCGGTGGCTCTCCTGTCGCCGCAGCCGCTGCTGCCGCAGGCCGCGCAGGGCTGGGTCGTGCTCGCGGGGCTGGCGCTCGTCACGCAGATCCTCGGGCAGGGCCTCATCGCCTACGCCTTCGCGCACCTCCCGGCCGCGCTCTCCTCGGTGAGTCTCCTCATCCAGCCGGTGATGGCCGCCCTCTTCGCCTGGGCGCTGTTCGGCGAGGCGATCGGCGCCGCGCAGTTCGTCGGCGGCAGCATCGTGCTGGCCGGCATCTGGCTCGCCAAGCGGGGCAGCTAGGGTAGCGTCTCCCAGGTTCACCTCCCGCGCTTCACCAGCGGCGTGCCGAAGAACTCCCGCAGCATGAATTCCTCGAGCGCCTCGTTGTCGGCCGGGGCGGCGGAGAGCACCAGCACCCGGCCGAGGCGATGCGACTCCCAATTGAAATCTCCCG
>CAZOIB010000312.1:0-12442 GCA_964579785.1 uncultured Lysobacter sp.
CCCTGCGGTGGATGATCGACAGCGGCACCAGCGCCCCGTCGTGGCTCTTCACCTTGACCTCGGTGGTGACGAGATCGGCCGGAGCGCCGAATTTCCCGAGCGGCTGCAGCCCGGTGTTGGTCGCCTTGCCGGTGCCGTCGACGGCGAAGATCTCGGTGGCACGCGTCCAGGCACGCAGGGTGGCGATCGCGCCATCGGCGGCGGGCGTGGCGGAAACGATGCTTGCCGCGCCGGAGACGGGGAAGCCGACTTCGCTCGCCTCCTTTGCTCCCCAGGGCAGGCGCTTGAGGAGCTTCACCGCGCCGTCGCGAGACTCGTAGTAGAGCGCGTCGCGGGCCGCCGCCACTTCGAAGATCACCTGGTCGGACGGCGCGACGACCGTCTGCGCGGACTTGAGGTCCGGTTTCGCGAGGCTGGTGCGCACGATGGAGAAGCGCGGGCTCGCGGCGTAGGTCATCAGGTAGATGTCGTCGCCCTTCATCGTAAAGCTGGTCACCTGGTCGGCGACGCCGCAGATCTTCGTCCACGGCGTGCCGGGCTTGCCGACGGTGGCGAGCGGCGCCGAATAGAGGGTGACTTCCCGCTCGACATCGGCCACGACCATCGCGACGGCGTGGCGCGAGCCCGGAGTGACGATGACGAACGCCTGTTCCGTCGGCGCCACGGGCACGCGGGGCGAGACTTCCGGGCCGAGCACGAGGGTGTCCTTGCCGGCATCGGCGCCCACCGTGTGCAGCCACAGGCGCATGTTCTTGTAGCGCTCGGTGGCAGGCGCGCTGGCGGGAATTTCCTGCAGGCGCAGGTGGAAGAAGGACTTGCCGTCGGGCATCCAGCTGATGCCCGCATAGGCCCCCGCGTACTCGGCGCGGTCGATGGGCGTGCCGACGAGCTTGCGCGTCGCCGTCTCGATCACGTACAGCACCGCCTCTTCCGACCCGGAGGCGGAAACGCCCAGGGCGACCAACTTGCCGTCCGGGGAAGGGAAGTAGTAGTTGATCGCGTGCGGCTTGCCCGTCCGCTTCTGCCAGTCGTCCGGGTCCGCGACGAGGCTATCCTTTCCGTCCATCTTGCGCACGTACAGCTTGAAGGTGTTGTCCTTCGCGCCGCGGCGCGTGAAGAAGATCATGCCGTCCGGCATCCGGCGCACGTCGCCCACGACGGCTTCGGTGGCGTTGTCGAGTTCGGCCACGCGCTTGAGGAGGCCGTCGTATCCCTTGAGGCCGCGCAGCGTGGCGTGGGCGTGGTCCGCGTGCGCCTTCATCCATGCCCCGGCCTGCGCGTCCTTGGTGTTTTCGAGGGCACGGTAGGGGTCGTCCACGACCGTGCCGAAGTAGGTGTCGGAAACGTTCTGCGCCGGGAAGACCGGAAGCGGCTGGGCGGACGCGGCGAACGAGGCGAATGCCGCGCAGGCGGCGACGAGGCGGAAGGGAATGCTCACGCGAACCTCCAGGAAACCCCTCGTGGGGGTGAGGGCGCGAAGTCTAACAGGAGGGAGCCGGTGCCACGCGTGGCGCCTCCGGACCGAGGTGCCGGTTCAGCGCGCTGTCGTGTCGGCGCCCGTACGCGCTCGGCTTGCCGGCGATCCCCTGAAGGGGCCCCTCGCCGGGTGCCTCACGCGTACATGTGCAGCCCGCCGTTCACCGACAGGTTCGTGCCGGTGATGTAGGCCGCCTTGTCGGAGGCGAGGAAGGCGACGGAGTCGGCCACTTCCGCCGGCATCGCGAGGCGCCCCGCGGGGATCTGCGCGACGATCTGCTTCCTCACGTCCTCGCGGATGGCCGCGACCATCTCGGTCTCCACGTAGCCCGGGGAGATCGCGTTGACGGTGACACCCTTCCTCACGACTTCCTGGGCCAATGCCTTGGTGAAGCCCAGGATGCCGGCCTTGGCGGCGGAATAGTTGGTCTGCCCGAACTGGCCGCGGATCGCATTGACCGAGGAGATGTTGATGATGCGTCCCCAGCCGCGGTCGCACATGCTGTCGATCACGTGGCGCGTCACGTTGAAGACGCTGGTGAGATTGGTCTCGATGACCAGGTGCCACTGCTCGGGCGTCATCTTGCGGAAGGTCGAGTCGCGCGTGATGCCGGCGCAGTTCACGAGGATGTCGACGGGCCCGTGCTCCTTGACGATCCCGCCGATCATCTCGCCCATCGCGTCGTAGTCCGAGACGTCGCCGAAGGCGAGGGCGGTCTTGTCCCCGTTCAGGCCCACGGCCGCCATGCTCGCGAGGAACTTCGACTCCGTACCCGGGATCGCGTAGTTGGCGACGACGAAATGGCCCTCCTGCGCGAGCTTCTTGCAGATTGCGGTGCCGATGCCGCCGACACCACCGGTGACCAATGCGATTTTCCTGTCCATGGAGCTGCCTTCCTGGTCGCTACGGGCCGAGGTGATCGGCCCGCCAAAAAAAAACCCCAGGGTTGAGCCTGGGGTTGGAACCTTTATCCAAATTTTGAGAATTTGCGATAAAGGAGGAGGAGACGATTGCGGAGCGTGCGGCCCGCGTTACCGGCGCGACTTCTTCGGCGCGCTGGCGGCGGCCTTCACGCCCGCGTCGGTGAAGCTCGCGGCATGACGTGCGGCCTTGGTGAATGAGTCGAATGCGGCGGTGGCGGCGGCGAGCGAGGATTTCATCGCGGCCACGGCGACATCGCTGCCGGCCGGCGCCGACTTGGCGGCCTGGTCGACGGATTCGGTGACGGTGCGCTGCAACTCGGCCAGGCGTTCCTCGGCGAGCTTCGAGAGCTCCGCCTGGGCGTCGGACGCGACCTCGTACAGGCCGCGCGAGTACTCGAGCCACTGGCTCATCGCGTCCTCGGCCGCCTTGGTGCGCAGGGCGAGGAGCTGCTGCATGTCCTGGGTGCCGGAAGCGGCGCGCGCGGAGCGCGTCACGTCGCCCAGGGCGGTCTTGGCGAAGCCCAGCTGCAGGGCAAGCAGGCGTTCGGCGCTGTCGAGCGACAGCTTCGACAGGCGGGCTGCGGACAGCACCGCGGTGTTGTTGAGTTCGGACATCTGCTCGGAGAAATCGGCCATGGCTCAAGCTCCCATCACAAAGGGGCACACTAATTGTGCGCCGCAACAATTGAATTCTAGGAAGGAGGCTCCCCCCTGTCAAGGCGAATTTATTGCACTGCACCAAACTTCCTGCGTGGCGCCGCCGCAAAGGTGTAAAATGCAATAGAATTAACGACTTGCCAGTTTTCCGGTGAAACAGCCGTCGGCCCTGCACATGCGCCGATTGATGTAGCGCAACATAGCCCGAGGAACCGCCATGGCCACACCTCGCATCATCAAGAAGTACCCCAACCGCCGCCTCTACGACACGGAAACCTCGACCTACATCACGCTCGCGGAGGTGAAGGACCTGGTGCTGCAATACCGCGAGTTCCAGGTACAGGACGCGAAGTCCGGGGAGGACCTCACGCGCGCGATCCTGTTGCAGATCATCCTCGAGGAGGAGTCCGGCGGCGTGCCGATGTTCTCGACCGACATGCTCGCCAACATCATCCGCTACTACGGGCATTCGATGCAGGGCCTGATGGGCTCCTACCTCGAGCGCTCGATCCACGCCTTCCACGAGGCGCAGAAGCGCTTCCAGGAGCAGGCGCAGGTCCTCATCCCCAAGGTGCCGGCCGAGGCGTTCACGAACATCATGCAGGCCGGCACGCCGATCCCGCAGGTGATGGGCGGCTATCTCGAGAAGGGCGCCAAGGCGGTGATCGACATGCAGGACGAGCTGCGCAACCAGGCGCTCAAGCTCTTCGCGGGATTCCCCTACGCCGCGCCGGGCACGGAGAGCGCGCCGCAGGCAGCGCCCGAGAAGCCCGGGCGCGCCAGGCGGGCCCCGGCGCGCAAGACGCGCGCGAAGAAGTAGCGCCGGCGCGTGACCGCCCGTTCCCGAAAGGCCCCGGCGCGCGCGCCGCGGGTGGGCTTCGTGTCGCTCGGGTGTCCCAAGGCGCTGGTCGACTCCGAGTCCATCCTCACGCAGCTGCGCGCGGAAGGCTATGACATCGCGCCGACCTACGCGGGTTCCGACCTGGTCGTGGTCAATACCTGCGGCTTCATCGACGCGGCCGTCGCGGAGTCCCTGGAGGCCATCGGGGAGGCGCTCGCCGCCAACGGCAAGGTGATCGTCACGGGCTGCCTGGGCGCCAAGGGCGACGTGGTGCGCAAGGCGCATCCCCGCGTGCTGGCGGTGACCGGGCCGCACGCCACGCCGGAAGTGATGGCGGCCGTGCACGCGCACCTGCCGAGGCCGCACGACCCGTTCGCCGACCTCGTGCCGCCGCAGGGGGTCCGGCTCACGCCGCGCCATTACGCCTACCTCAAGATTTCCGAGGGCTGCAACCACCGCTGCACCTTCTGCATCATTCCCGCGATGCGCGGCGACCTCGTGAGCCGTCCGGTGGGGGACGTGATGCAGGAGGCCGAGAACCTGGTGGCGGCGGGGGTGAAGGAGCTCCTCGTCATCTCGCAGGACACGAGCGCCTACGGGGTGGACGTGAAGTACCGCACCGGCTTCTGGGGCGGCAGGCCGCTGCGCACGCGCATGACGGAGCTGTGCGCGGCACTCGGCGAACTCGGCGCCTGGGTGCGGCTGCACTACGTCTATCCCTACCCGCACGTCGACGAGGTGATCCCGCTCATGGCTGAGCGCCGCATCCTGCCCTACCTCGACGTGCCCTTCCAGCACGCGAGCCCGCGCCTGCTCAGGCTGATGAAGCGCCCCGCGGCGGCCGAACGCAACCTCGAGCGCATCCGCGCCTGGCGCGCCGGCTGCCCGGACCTCACCATCCGCTCCACCTTCATCGTCGGCTTCCCCGGCGAGACGGAGGCGGAGTTCGCGGAGCTGCTGCAGTTCCTGCGCGAAGCCGAGCTCGATCGCGTCGGCTGCTTCGCCTATTCGCCGGTGGAGGGCGCGCAGGCCAACGCACTGCCGGGGGCCGTTCCCGAGGAAGTGAAGGAGGAACGCCGCGCCCGCTTCATGGAAGTGCAGGCGGAGATCAGCCGCGGGCGGCTCGCGGCCAAGGTCGGCCGCACCTTCGACGTGCTGGTCGACGACATCGAGGGCCGCATCGCCATCGCGCGCAGTGCCGCCGACGCTCCCGAGATCGACGGCGTGGTGAGGGTGCAGGGCGGCAAGGGACTCAGGGCGGGCGATGTCGCCACCGTGCGCGTGACCGCCGCCGGCGATCACGATCTCGAGGCCGTGCCGGTCTGAGATTGCCGAAGGGCTGCGTCCCCTTCAGTGTCCCGACGCGCCGGCCACGAAGGGCATTTCCACCCAGAAGGTCGTGCCGCGCCCCGGCTCGGTCGCGAAGCCGATGTCGCCGCCCAGCCGCACCACGATCGCACGTGCGATCGCCAGGCCGAGACCCGTTCCGCCGGTCTGGCGCGAGTCCGAGCCGTCCGCCTGCGCGAATTTCTCGAATACCCGCCCGCAAAACGCCTCGGGAATGCCGGGACCGCGGTCGGTCACCGTGAACCGGACGCGTCCGTCCGCCAGGTGCGCATCGATGCGGATCTCCTCGCCGGGCGGCGAGAACTTGCAGGCATTGGATAGGAGGTTCGTGATCGCCTGCATGAGCCGGCTGCGATCGGCGCGCAACCGGACCAGGGGAACCGGGAGTTCGAGCCGGATGGATACGCCATGCGCGTCGGCGTAACCCTGATTCAGGTGCACGGACTCCTCGAGGAAGGCGGGCAGGGGGAACAGATCCTCGCTGAATGCGAGAGCGCCCGAACCGATGCGTTCGATGTCGATCACGTCATCGACGAGGCGCGCGAGCCGCAGGCTGTTGGCGTGCGCCATCGCGACGAATGCGCGCGCGCCCTCCGGCAATTCTCCCGCATCGCCCTCGCGCAGCAGCGCCAGCGAACCCATGATTGCCGTGAGCGGCGTGCGCAGTTCGTGACTCACCGAAGCGATGAATTCGCTCTTCATCCGGTCGATCGCCCTGCGCTCGGAGACATCGCGGATCACCAATGCCGTGCGCGGCCCGGTGGGCGCCTCGAAGCGGCTCATCGCGATCTCCACCGGGAATGCGCGGCCCGAATCCGAACGCGCTGTCGCTTCCATCTCCGCGCGCTCGGCCATGCTGCCGCGCAATGCGCTGAGCTGCTGCTCGAAGCGGGCCCGTTCGGGATCGGCGAGCAACCTTGCGACCGAGGCACCCAGCAGGGCCTCAGGTGAATAGCCGAAGAGCGCCGGCAGGCGCGCATTGGTCCAGGTGATGCGGCCGTTGTCGTCGGCGATGACGAGAGCTTCGGAAAGCCCGTTCAGGAAGGCCGCAAAGCGCGCCTCGCTCGCCCGCGCGTTCGCTTCCGCCTGCTGGCGTTCCGCGATCTCGCGTGCCAGCGCGAGGTTGCGTTCCGCGGCGACGCGGAAGCCGCGGGCGATGACGGCGGACATGAAGCCGATGGCGAGCAGCAGGGCGAGCCCGGAGCGCAGCGCGAGCGAACGTGCCGCCTCGCTGCGGTTGCCGATCTCGCGCGACAGTCCGCGGACCTGGGCGGCGACCCGCCCCTCGAGATGGTCGACGAGGTTGCGAACGGAATCGACGCGGCGCTTGCCGTCGGTGCTCGTGGCGGCCTCGACGTCGAGTGCGGGCCCTTCGGCGGCCGGCGCCGCGCGCCGCCGCGCGATGATCGGGAGGGCGTGCTCCGCGCGCCAGCTCGCCTCGATGGCGACGATGCGCTCCAGCGTGTCGAGCTGGTCGGGGGTGCCGCGCCAGCTCTCGCGCAGGGCAAGCGCGGTGACCGCGAAGTCGACCCGGCCTTGCTCGAATGGCTCGAGGAACTCCTCCTGCCCGGTGAGCAGGTAGCCCCGCACGGCAGTCTGCATCTGCAACATCGCCTTGCCCAGCTCGCGCGTGTCCGCCAGGTCCTGCAGCAGGTCTCGCTGCTGCATCGCGCCCTCGTCGACGTAGTCGAACCCCCGCAGCGTCTGCCATTCGATGTAAGCGACCAGTCCGAGCAGCAGGGCGAGGCCCGCGCCGATGAGCGGCACCATCCACGGATCCAGCGAACGGATCGTCCTCAGCCTTTCTGCCATGCGCCCTTCCTCTTCATGTCGCCCCACTGCGCCCGCGTTCCACGCAGGTAGCGTACCAGCCCGATGAGCCTCCAGACGGTGGAGAGCTGGCGGTAGCCGACGTTCTCGAGGACGGCCGCCAGCGTCAGCCGCGCGGCGTGCGACAGGCGCGGGTAGACGTGGAACGACAGCTCCTCGAGCAGCAGGGCATTGACCGAGAGGAGGAATCCCATGGCGAAGGCGAGCGCCAGGAAGGCGACGAACGCCTCGCCCGAGATGTGGCCGACGGCCGCGAGGACCGCCATGAACACGTAGCCGGCGACCTCGATGAGGGGGCCCCAGCACTCGAAGGCAAGGAAGAAGGGAAACGCCACGTGCCCCGGCGCGCCGCCACGGGGGGAAGTAAGCAGTTCCCGGTTGAGCGAGAGGCTCTCGGCGAGCCCCCGCTGCCAGCGGATGCGCTGGCTCTTGAGTATCGCCAGGCTCTCGGGGGCCTCCGTCCAGCAGATCGGGTCCGGAATGAAGTGTATCGCGTAGGGCTTGCCGGCCAGCCGGTAGGTGCGGTGCATGCGCACGATGAGTTCCATGTCCTCTCCCATGGAGCCGTCGCGATACCCTCCCGCGGAGATCACCGCTTCCTTGCGGAAGACGCCGAACGCGCCCGAGATGATGAGCACGGCATCGAGCGTGGCCCACCCCAGCCGCCCGAACAGGAAGGCGCGCAGGTACTCGACGATCTGCAGCAGCGCCAGCGGATTGCGCGGCAGGTCGACGGTCTCGAGGTGGCCGTTCACCACCGTGCAGCCGTTGGCGACGCGTACGGTGCCGCCCGAGGCGATGGTGAGCGGGTCGTCGAGGAAGGGCTGCGCCACGCGCCGCAGGCTGTCCCTCTGCAGGATCGAATCCGCGTCGATGGCGCAGAAGAGCGGGTAACGGCAGGCGTTGATGCCGACGTTGAGCGCATCCGCCTTGCCGCCGTTCTCCTTGTCGACCACGCGCAGCGTGGCGTGCTTGCGCGATGCGTAGATGGCACGCACGGGCTTGCCCGGCAGGCGCCGCCAGTACGCCTCGGGGAAGGGGTGCAGGTCGAATGCCTCCACGAGGCGGGCCAGCGTGGCGTCGCGCGAGCCATCGTTCACCACCACGACCTCGAACTCCGGATAGTCGAGCTGCAACAGCGAGCGCACCGAGGAGACGATAGTCGCGTCCTCGTTGTAGGCCGGGACCAGCACGGAAACGGGTGGCTCGAATCCCGAATAGACCGGCGGCAGGTCCGTGATCGACGCGATCTCCCGGTAGCGCCGCAGCGTGGGGGCGGCCAGCAGGTTCAGCGCGATGTAGACGAGATTCACGCCGATGAAATAGGCCAGGAAGAACCACTGCAGCGCATCGACGGCGAAGCTCACTTCGCGTCCTCCGCGAGCGCCTGGGCGAGTATGTCGGCGGCGAAGGGGTCGGAGGCTCGCAGCCGCAGCGCTTCCACCTCGTACCGGGCCAGCCCGGGCAGGCGCACGATCGCCTGGGCGGCTCGGTAGCGGACCCACCACGAGCGGTCTGCGAGGAGGACGAGCAACAGGGCGAGGTCGGACATGGCGCCGATGCGGCCGAGTGCACGGGCCGCGGCCATGCGCACGCGCCAGGCCGGATGCCGCGTGGCTGACCTCACCCAGGGACGGTCGCGCACGTCCTCGATGAAGTCGATGGCGGCCCCGAGCACGTTGGGATCGCCGCTACCGGCGAGCCATCCGCGCACGGCCCCGGCCACCTGTTCCCGGTGGGCGAACTTCGCGAGTTTCAGGAGCCGCTCCAGGCCTTCGTCGGGAGGCGACTCGAGCAGGCGGACGATCGGCGGCGTGACCAGGTCCGGGCCGATTTCCTGCAGCGCCGCTCCCAGCCGCGCGAGCGGCCAGTTCTCGCGCCGCGTGCCCTGCGCGAGAAGGAGATCGAGAGCCCGTGCCGGATCGACGCGCAGGAGTGCCTGAGCCGCGGCCATGGAAAGCACCGGGTCGCGATCGTCCGCAAGGGACGCGAGTGCGTCCCATGATTCCCGGTCGCGCAGGTGGCCGATGGTCGTGATCGCGCTGAGGCGCTGTCCCAGCGAGCCGTCGTTGGCGAGCACGCGGATGGCGGCAACCAGGTCGTTGCGGCGCAGGAATGCAGCCAGGTTTTCGCCCGCCTCGCCGCGCAGGGATAGACGCAGGTGATTCCAGAACCGCAGGAAGTCGGCAAGGGTCGCCGGGACGACCGGCGGCAACTGCGCCATTTCCGGAGCGTAGATCGCGGTATGCAGGGCCTTGCGCCAGGCGGCCGTGCGCAGCGCAGCCCGGCTCTCCCGCATCAGGCGTGCGAGGCGCGCCGCCAGGAGGGCCGCGAGGAGCAGTACTGCGGAAGCGAGGGCGGCAAGCGCCGCCACCTGCGTGACGGCGATCAGGGCGCTAGAAGAGAACCCGGGCGCCAAGCCGGATCGCCTTCCGCGTGTAGAAATCGCCCTGGCGCTGCCTCTCGAATTCCATGGTGAGTCCCAGCGCCGGCGAGATGCCCAGGCAGCCGGACAGCGTCAAGTTGCGCACGTCGGTGGTGATGAGCCCCGCAGGCGTGTTTTCCGACTCGCGGCCGCGCGCGGCGCCCGCCTCGAGGCGGGTGAGGCCTTCGCCGTACCAGGACGCGGCCAGGCGATGCGTTGGCGACCACGCTTCGCCGTGCGGCCGGGAGAGGTAGGCGGTGTACGCGAAGCGATAGTTCCCGACGTAGCGTTCCAGGCCCACGGTGGCCATGGACACTTCCGAGGTCGTGTACCGGGTTTCCTTCCACGACCCCGAGGCGATCCAGCCATTGCCCAGCACGCGGGCGACGGTCGCGGCTGCCGACCATTCCGGCAGCACGTTGGCGCTGGACGTACCGGAGCCTTCGAGGGAAAGGCTCCAGTTCCCGGCGTACGGCAGCGTGGCGAGGATAGCCGCTTCCACATCGCGCAATCCATAGCGGTCGGTTTCGCGCGCGCGGAACAGGAAGAGGCGCCCGGGGGGGCCGCGCCAGGCGAGTTCGGCACCTGCTTCGCGCCAGTCCTGGTAACCATTGTCGAGATTGTCGCGGGAGACGAAAGGACGCAGTTCCACGCCGGGGGGCTGCGCCGCCGCTGCTGCGGCGGCCAGGCCTGCGGCAGCCAGGACGATCCGTTTCAAGGCGCGGGAACCAGGCGGCGAATGCGCGCCTTCAGCTCCGCCGGCTGGAAAGGCTTGACGATATAGTCATTCGCACCGGCATCCAGCGCGCGCACGATGTCGGACTCGCGCGACTTGGCGGTAAGCATGATGACCGGGACCTTGCGCCAGGACTCATTGGCGCGGACCGCGGCGAGAACTTCCTGGCCGGTGGCGTGTGGAAGCATGACATCGAGCAGCATGAGCCCGACCGGCGGCCCCGACGTCAGCCGCGCCAGGGCTGCACCGCCGTCGGGGATGTGCTCCACTGCGAAGCCCTCGCGTTCCAGGATGAACTTGAGAAGCTGGCCGATGTCGGTGTCATCCTCGACGACGAGCGCGGAGCGTGAGCGCGGGTTCGGCATTGCTGGGCAGTCGTGGCGAACGTGCGATGTGGAATGCTAGCACGCACCCTCCGTCGGGTCCGGCGGCGTGGCTACTCGGCCAGCACGGTCTTCACGGCCGACAGCAGCGTGGCGGTGGCGACCGGCTTGGCGATGTAGCCGTCGGCGCCCGCCACCAGCCCGTGGATGACGTCGTCCGGCTGGCTGTGCGACGTGAAGATGATGACCGGCGTGTCGCGCAGGCGCGGATGCTGGCGCATGCGCTCGAGGAAGGTGAAGCCGTCGACGCCCGGAAGGTCGATGTTGAGGAGAATCAGGGCCGGGGGTCCCATCTTGTTCATGATCTGCGCCGCCACCTGCGGCGTGTGCGCGACCGCCGGGTTGTACTTCGCCTCGCTCAAGGCCAGCGCGGCACGGGTCGCGGTCGGCGGGTCGTCCTCCACGATCAGGATGATGCGGTTGGCGGCGTGCTGCGGGTGCGGTCGCGCGACGACGACATGGAAGCTCCCGCCGCGGAGGTCGAGCGCGCCGATGAGCGCGCTGTCGGCGGCGTCCGGGACGGGTTTGCGGGGAACGGGAGGCGGCAGGTCCTTCGCGATCCCGGTGAAGTCCAGGTCGTAGGGATCCTCGGGGTGCGCCGGAACCAGCGAGCGGCCGGGTGACATGACCGCGACCGGCGGGGAGGGACTACTGGCGCGTGAGCTTGCCGTCGACGACCTTGATCTTGTCGCCGACCCGGTAGCTGGTCTCCTTGGTGAAGCTGAACGTGCGCGATTTCCCGTCTTCCATCTTCACCACCACATCGTAGGTGGTGGAGGCCTTCTGGTTCTTTTCCACCTGGTGCCCGGCGTAGGCGCCGGCGCCCGCTCCGACGACGGTCGCCGCCGTGTTGCCCCGGCCGCTGCCGATCTGGTGGCCGAGCACGCCGCCGAGGACGCCGCCGGCCACGGCGCCGAGCCCGGAGCCCTCGCCTTCCTTCTTGACGGTCTTCACGTCCGTGACGGTGCCGCAGTTGTCGCACTTGCCGTGCGCGTCGGGCGCCAGCGCGATGGCGCCGATCATGATGGCCGTGGTGATCGCGGCGGAAATGTGGCAGCGGGTGATCTTCATGTCTGCTCCTCGGGAAACGGCATTGCTGAACGTGGAAATGTTAGCACGCGGCCGCGGCGATTCCCGGGCGGCCATCGGTCGGGCAGTGCGGCCGCCAACGGGGTCGCGTTGCGGGTCAGCCGGCGCCGGCAGGCTTGAGCTGCGGGAAGAGGATCACGTCGCGGATCGAGGGGCTGTCGGTGAAGAGCATCGCCAGGCGGTCGATGCCGATGACTTCGCCGGCGGTGGGCGGCAGGCCGTACTCGAGCGCGCGGATGAAGTCGGCGTCGTAGTACATCGCCTCCTCGTCGCCGGCTTCCTTGGCCTTCGCCTGCTGAACGAAGCGCGCCGCCTGGTCCTCGGGGTCGTTCAGCTCGGAAAATCCGTTGGCCATCTCGCGGCCGGTGATGAAGAGCTCGAAGCGGTCCGTCACGGCGGGGTTCGCGTCGCTGGCGCGCGCCAGTGGCGAGACGTCGGTCGGGTGGGCGACGATGAAGGTGGGCTGGACGAGCTTCGCCTCCGTCGTGGCCTCGAAGAGCTTCAGTTGCAGCAGCCCCAGCCCGTCGGTCGGGAAGACCTCGATGGCGTAGGCGCCGAGCGCGGACTTGAGGTACTCGGGTCTCGCCAGCTCCGCGAGAGGATATTCCGGGTTGTACCTGGCGATCGCCTCGGCCATGGTGAGGCGGTCGAAGGGTCGGGCGAGGTCGATCGTCGCGCCCTGGTAGTCGAGGACCGTCTTGCCCACCACCTTGGCGGCGCACTCGCGCAGCAGC
>CAZOIB010000313.1:0-17985 GCA_964579785.1 uncultured Lysobacter sp.
GTCCGGGGGCGCCTCCACGGTGATGGAGCGCTCTATGCGGAAATGGTCGGGCTGCAGCGCGGCGTAGATGAGGATTGCGGCGACGGCGAGCACCAGCACGATGACGATGACATTGAGCATGTTCAGGTCTCCTTCGCGCGATTGAACGGCTTGTCCGATTCGTTGCACCGTCCGCTGGCACGCCTGTTCAGTGGCCGCCCACGAATAGTTTCTACAGCGTCGGGAAGGTCTCCAACCCGATCAGGATGACGATGTACCACAACATGCCGGGTCCAGGCGACTCGTTGCGCCAACTCGCGGTCGGGGACTAAATTCTGCTTTACCTCGTCCGGGTCGAAGAGGTGGATCTACAATTTCCGACCATTGCCCCAAAAGGAGAGCCGCAAATGCCCACAGGTACCGTGCGACTTCATCGCGTGCTCCGCGCGCCTGCGGAGCGGGTGTATCGGGCGTTCCTGGACGCCGACGCAATTGCAAAGTGGATCCCGCCCTACGGCTTCACCTGCAAGGTCCACCACATGGAGGTGAAGGTCGGCGGCACCTTCCGCATGTCGTTCACCAACTTCACGACGGGAAACGCGCACGCGTTCGGCGGCGACTATCTCGAGCTGGTCCCCAACGAGCGGATTCGCTACACGGACAAGTTCGACGACCCGAACCTGCCCGGCGTGATGCAGGTGACGGTCTCCTTGACGAAGGTGTCCTGCGGGACCGAGATCCACATCGTGCAGGAAGGGGTGCCGGAAGTGATTCCCCTGGAGATGTGCTACCTCGGGTGGCAGGAATCCCTGGCGCAGCTTGCCACGCTGGTTGAGCCGGAGATTCCGGGTTAGTTCGAAGGTGTCATCGCGAACGACCCGGGGGGCGTTAACCAGTCATGCCTCCGAAAGTCAGCGAAATCCTCCGTATGCTTGCCGATGACGGTTGGGTCCAGGTCGCGGTGCGCGGCAGCCATCGCCAGTTGAAGCACCCGACCAAGCCGGGGCGCGTCACCGTTCACGGCAAACCGAGCGACACCATTGCTCCGGGTACACTTGGCAGCATCATGAAACAGTCCGGGCTAAAGAGGTGAGGCCGAAATGCGCTATGCCGTCGTAATCGAGAAGGCTGGAGCCAACTACTCCGCATACGTACCGGATCTTCCGGGGTGTGTCGCCACCGGGAGCACCGTCGCCGAAACCGAGACGTCGATCCGCGAAGCGATCGAGCTTCATCTCTCCGGCATGCGTGAGGACGGAACACCGATCCCGCCGCCGTCGAGCAAGGTTGAGTACGTGGAGGTTGCAGCCTGACAGCGCGTTGCCTGTTCCTGCCGGTCACCTCGCCCGCAGCACCGCGAAACCGATTCCCACCGGCAACAGCGCCAGCGCGGAGATCGTGAGCGTCCAGTCCGAGCCGATGCCCTCCACCAGCCGGCCCGCGATCGCCACGCCGACCGACTGCCCCAGGAAGAAGATCCCGGCGAAGAGTGCCACCGCCGTTCCCCGTCGCGTGGGCGCCATCTGCGTGGCGTTGGTCTGCAGCGTGCTGTGTAGCATGTAGAAGCCGAGTCCCGCGCCGAAGCATGAGACCGGCGCCGCGGCGAGCGAGGGCGCCCACGCGATGCCGAGCACCGAGAGCGCGATGATGACGGTGCCGAGCGCCGCCAGCCGAGCCTCGCCCAGCACCGGGACGATGCGGCGTGCGAAGAACGCGAAGACCACGCCGCCCACGCTCACGGCGATGAACATGGCGCCGGCCACGGGCATCGAGGCGCCCCGCACCCGGTGCAGATGCGTGGCGACGAAGGTGAGCGCGCCCAGCAGCACGAGTCCCTCGAGGAAGACCGTGATCAGGACGAACCGCACGCCCGGCGTGCGCAACACCGCCACGAGGTTGGCGACCAGGTTGCCGCCCGCCTCGTGCGCCCTCGAGGGCTGCCGCCACGCGGCGCGGGCGAGCGTCGCTCCGATGACGAGAAACCACGCCGCCAGCGCCGCGAAGGGCCACTGCCAGTAGCCACTCTCCGCGGCGAAGCCTCCCAGGGCCGCGCCGGCCGAGAGGCCGATGATCTGTCCCAGGAGAAACCGCGCCAGCACGCCCTGGCGCGACTCGTACGGCGTCACGTCGCCGACCCACGCCATCGATAGCGGGATGATGCACGCGCAGCTCGCCCCCGTCGCGGCGCGCGCGAGGAGCAGGGTGGCGTAGGTGGGAGCCATCGCGCACGCGAGGCTCGCGGCCGCCGACGCGCCGCAGGCCAGCGCGATGACGCGCGGCTTCCCGTGCCGGTCGCCCAGCGGGCCCATCACGAGCTGCAGCAGTCCGTAGACGACGGCGAACACGGTCACCACGTTCGAGGCCGCCGCGAGGCCGATGCCGTACTCGCCGGAAACGCGCACCAGCAGGGCATCCATCACCCGCATCGAGGCGGCGCTCGCGAAGGCGGCGAGCGAGAGGAGGACGATCGTACTGCCTATGGAATGCGGCGGCGGCATGAGGCGGGTGGGCGATAGCGACCGCCATCATACGTTCCAGCCGATTCCCTTGAGCGAATGAGCCGGCTCGCGGCCCGTCGGCCGCAACCGCGGCCGGACCATCGCGGGCCGTCGTTCGTCGCAACCGGCTGGCCCCGCCAGCGGTGGCGCGCCACTCTTTCCGCCATTGCCACCGTGCGGAGAACGACATGTCGAAGGGTATTGGTCATTGGCTGCTGGTGGTGCTCGCGAGCAGCCTGTTCCTGGTGCAGCCTGCCGTTGCGGCGGTTGACGGCAAAGGCCGACTCGTCGATGTTCCATGGCTCGAGCAAAACCTGAAGCGCAGCAATGTTCTCCTGCTCGATGCCTCGCCCGGGCCGTTGCACGCGAAGGGGCACATTCCCGGCGCCGTGAACGTCGACGTGTTCACGTTCGGCGGCCGTGCGATGTCCGCCGCCGAGATGGAAAAGCTCATTCGATCCTGGGGCGTCAGCGCCGACCGGAAGATCGTCATCTACGACCAGGGCGGTACCTATTTCGCGACCAGCCTCTTCTTCGACCTCTACTACCACGGGTTTCCCCCCGAGAACCTTGCCGTACTCGACGGCGGGCTCGCGAAGTGGCAGGCGGCCGGTGGCGCGGTCACGAAGGACCCGACGCTGGCGCCTGGGCCGGGAACATTCCGCGTCGCGAAGTTGCGGGAGGACGTGCGAGCGCGGCTGCCGGAATTTCTCGTGGCTTCCGGCGACCCGGCCAACAACGCGCTCGTCGAGGCGCTGGAGCCCGCCCAGCACTTCGGCGGCGCCAAATTCTTCGACCGCGCCGGCCATGTTCCGAATGCCATCCTGATGCCCGCCGGGGACTTCTACAACGCGGACAAGACCTTCAAGTCGCCCGAGGAAATCCGCAGGATGCTGGCCTACCTGGGCGTCAGGCCCGAGCAGCAGGTCCACGCGCATTGCGGCGGCGGCATCGCGGCCAGCGTGCCGTTCTTCGCGATGAAGTTCATGGTCGACTATCCCCAGGTGAAGCTCTACAAGGAATCCCAGCTCGAGTGGCTGCGCGACGACCGGGGATTGCCGTTCTGGACCTACGACGCGCCCAACCAGTTGCGCGACAAGGCCTGGCTGAACGGATGGGGCGGCAAGATGCTGCGCAGCTTCGGCGTGGCGAAGTTGAGCGTGGTCGACGTGCGCCCGGCGGCATCGTTCAGCCTCGGCCATGTTCCCTTTGCCATCAACGTCCCCGCGGAGGAGTTCCGGCGCAATCTCGCCACACCCGCGAAGCTGGCCGAAGCGCTCGGCGCGGCCGGCGTCGACGTGGCGCAGGAAGCGGTGATCGTCTCGGCGGGGGGATTGAACCCCGATTCGGCCCTGGCCTTCCTCGTCCTGGAACGGCTCGGGCAGAAGCGAGTCTCCGTCCTCGCGGATTCCATGGAGGACTGGGGGTTCGCGGGCTTTCCGCTGGAAAAGGAGGCCAAGCCGAGTCCCTTCACCGCTCCCCGGGCCTACCCGGTCGATCTCCGGCCGGGCATCGTGACCCGCGAACCGCAGGACACCCCGGGGTTGTATCCCAGGGTCCTCATCGCTTCGGGAAAATCGCTTCCCGCCAAGGTGCCCGACGGGAAAGTCATCCACGTCCCCTACACGGACCTCGTGAACGCGGACGGAAAGCCCAAGGCCGCCATGGACATCTGGAACATCCTCGTGAAGGCCGGCGTCCCGCGCTACGCCAGCCTCGTCACCTTCGCCGACGATCCGGGCGAGGCCGCGGCCAACTATTTCGTGCTGAAGCTGATGGGCTACCCGGACGTCGCGGTGCTGGCGATGTGACGCGGTCGTCGCGTGCTCACATCTGGCGGAAGAGGTGCAGGAAGCTGCGGCTCACCGGCAGCACCTCGTCGCGGCCCTTCAAATGGATGCGCCCCGTCTCGTTCAGGTCGCGCGTGAAGTGGCTGATCGCGCGGCGGTTCACCACCACCGAGCGGTGCACCTGGACGAAGTGCGTGGCGTCGAGTTGCTCCAGCAGTTCCTTCAGCGGCGTGCGGATGAGTCCCTCGCCGGGACGCCCCCCCTCGCCGCGCCAGGCGACCAGCGTGTACTTTTCGTCGGAGCGCAGGAAGTCGATCTCGTCCACCGCGATCAGGCGCACGGCATTGCCGACGGTCGCGTGGATCCAGCCCAATGGCGCGGGCGCCGCTTTCCGGTCGAGGCGCGTCGCAAGCTGCTCCAGCAGCGCCTCGGTCTCCGGCGGCAGCGGCTGCGCGCCGCGCAGCCGTTCCTTGAGGCGCTCCACCGTGTCGGCCAGGCGCGCCTGGTCCAGGGGCTTCACCAGGTAGTCGATCGCGCGCTGCTCGAAGGCCGCGACGGCGTACTGGTCGTAGGCCGTGACGAACACGAGGTGGGCGCGCGGGCCGATTCTGCGCGCCGCTTCCACGCCCGACAGGCCCGGCATGTGCACGTCGAGAAAACAGATATCGGGCTTGAGCGCCTCGAACTGCGCGACCGCCTCGCGGCCATTGCGGGCCTGCGCCACCACGTCCAGCTCGGGCCAGGCCTCTGCGAGCATGCGCGCCAATGCCTTGCGCAGCAACGGCTCGTCATCGGCGATCAGCGCCGTGGGACGCCGGAGCGTCATGCCGGGGCCGCCTGTGCCGGAAAGTCCAGCTCGGCGCGTGCGCCGTGGGGCGAGAGCGCGACGAGCCGAAGCTGTGCATCACCCCCGAAGACGAGTTGCAGGCGCTCGCGCAGCGTCGCCAGACCCGTGCCCAGCCCCGCGTCGGTGTTGCGCAGTCCCACGCCGGTATCGACGACCTCGGCGTGGCAACGCCCGTCCCGCACCTGCACGCGGACCTCGATCCGGCCGCCTTCCTCGCCGGGATCGATGCCGTGGCGCACGGCGTTCTCGACCAGTGTGAGCAGCGTCGTCGGCGGGCAGCGCAGCTTCAAAGCCGCGCTATCGACCTGCACGTCGAACTGCAGGCGGTCGGGCATGCGCATGTACATCAGTTCCAGGTAGGCGCGCACGAGCTGCAGCTCCTGTTCCATGGTGGTAGCCGCCTCGTCGAGGCGTGGCACCGCCGCGCGCAGGTACGCGATGAGGCTGTCGAGCACCGTGGCGGCCTGCGGCGGCCCGGACACCACCAGCTCGCGCACGTTGGCCAGCGTGTTGAAGAGGAAATGCGGCTGCACCTGCGCCTGCAGCAGGCGCAGGCGGGAATCGAGCGCCTTGCGCTCCAGTTCGCCACGCTCGAGCGCAAAGGCCACCGCCTGGCTACGTACCGATTCGTCGCGCTGGCGGAAGAGTGCGGCCACGGCGACCCACGGTGCCACCAGCAGGCCGGAGAGCGTCAGCATCGCGAAGCCGCTCAGGCGCATTTCGTTGACCCAGAAGGGACGGCCATCGCCCGAGCCGAGCGCCAGGTACTGCGCGAACACGGTCACGGGTACCACGACTGCCACGGCCAGCACCTGGACCGCCCAGCGCGCGAGCCACCGCGGCAGGCGCGCCGGCCACTGCTCGAAGATTCCGAAGGCGAGGAGGGCGACCGTGCCGACGATGAGTTCGCGGCCGATCACCGTGAGAGTCGACGTGGGGGCGACGAATGCGGGGCTGAGGATCAAGCCCATCAGTGCCGACACGCCGAGTGCCAGCGCGATGCGCCGCCAGCCCAGCATCAGGGCGAGTCCGCGGGGCTTGGGGGAAGTGGCGTCGGGAGGCATGGAACGAAAGTAGGGGCGACTCTGCCGCGGCTGGCTGCTGGCCAGCCCTGTGAGCATGCAGTATGCAGAAGGGGCCGGGCCGCCCGGAAGCCCGATCCGACCGGCTACGGTGCCGGGAGGCCGAGACGCGCCGGAAGTCGACGAGTTGCGGAAGGCCAGGCCGCCGCGGGCGCCTCGGCCACGGCCGGGATGGAAAGCAAGCGATTGACCCGAATGTCTCATAGTGAGATAAATGAGCTTCGCAGGTCCTTCCGATCGGTGGATTGCGTGAAAGGTCTCTACGTGTTCGACGCGGGGTCGTTTCGGTTGATCGCGGCCATTCACTTCAATCGACAGATGGTTTTCGTGAGACACGTTCTCACGCACGACGAGTACGATCGCGGTACATGGAAGGGAAAATGACGGCCGTTTCGAAACTCTCGCCTGCGGCATTCCGGAAGATCTCGGCGGCGTGGTCGCAAATCCAGGATCACGCGGAAATCGGCGTCATCCGCTCGGGGAAGGACTACCGGCGCATGGTTTCGCTGCTCGATGACGTGATCGATCAGATCGGATCGGAAGAGGAACACCCCCTTACGGGGTTGGCGGAACTGCTCGCGGACCTGATCGAACGTTACGAGGAGAAACAGGTGCGCATTCCGGCGGCGCAGCCGAGGGCCGTCCTCGATTTCCTCATGAGGGAAAACGGCCTCCGGCAGGCCGATCTCGCCGGCGAGATCGGCTCGCAGGGTGTCGTGAGCGAGATCCTGAATGGCAAGCGCGTGATCAATGCGCGCCAGGCGAAGGCGCTCGCGGCCCGCTTTGGAGTCTCTCCGGCCGTATTCCTGTAGCTGCCAAGTCCCGGATGACCCTCACCCCAACCCTCTCCCAAGGGAGAGGGAGCGCTTCGGATCAGCCCTTGAGCGTCCGGAAATGCCGGTAGTAGTCGATGACCTTCGGGACGTAGGCCACGGTCTCCGGGCGCGGCGGGACGCGATTGCCGGCCCGGATCACCGCACCGGCGCCCGCGTTGTAGGCGGCAAGCGCCAGCTCGATATTGCCGTCGAACCGGATGAGCAGGTCGCGCAGGACGCGCACGCCGCCGCTCACGTTCTGCGCCGGGTCGAAGAGGTCGCGCACGCCGTACTGCGCGGCCGTCGCGGGCATGAGCTGCATGAGGCCCGATGCGCCGGCGGGCGAGATCGCATCCGGGTCGTAGGAGGACTCGGCGAAGATCACCGCGTGAACCAGCGCTTCATCCACGCCATGCACGCGGGCTGCGTGGGCGACGATGGGGGCGTACCTGCGAACGTCCGCCTCGGAAGGCAGGTCGAGGTCGGCCTCGCGAAGCGAGACGGCGCGCGCGGGCGCGTTCTGCGCAAACGACGGGGGTTCCTGCTTCGCGCCAGCCAGGCCGGCACTCTCCTCCGCTGCCAACGGCGCCGACGCGAGGGCGACACCCAGCAGGGCGACCGCGAGGGCAAGACTCTCCCATGAAGTCCGTAATCGGGCTATCAATGGATACCTCCTTGGATTTGCATCCAGCCGGGGAATCCCGGCGATGCTGCACTGCACAAGAGGCGGCATTATACGGGGATATATAGGAGGAATTGCTCTAAAGCGATTGCCAGGTTTTGTGCACTGCACCAAAACGGTGCAGCCCTTGGAAGCCATTGATCCGGCAGCAGTTTCGTCGCATCCTCGGCCATGCCCTCCCGCATCGACATCGACACCCTCTGGCAGTTGGAACGCGTCGCGAGCGTGGCCATCGCCCCCGACGGCTCCGCCGCCGTCTGCGCCGTCACGTCCTACGCGATGCAGGAGAACAAGGGCGCCACCAGCCTGTGGTTGCTGCCCACCGCGTCGTGCGCCCCGAGGCGCCTCACCCGCTGCGGCGAGAAGGACGGGCGCCCGGCATGGTCGCCGCGGGGCGATCGCATCGCCTTCCTCGCGAAACGCGAGCAGGAAGGCCGCAAGGACGGCGAGTCGCAGCTCTACGTCATCGACGCCATGGGCGGCGAGGCGGAGCGCAAGAGCCACTTCCTTCCCGGCATCGAGGACTTCCGGTGGATGCCGGACGGGCGGCGCATCGTCTTCGTCTCGTGGGTGTGGCCGGGACTCAAGGGCAGCCGCGCGCAGGACAAGCAACACAAGGCGTTCAGCGAGCGCAAGGAGAGCGCTTACGTCACCGCCGAGGCGCAGTACCGGCACTTCGACCGCGGCATGCCGATGGGACGCGTCCCGCACCTGCTCATGCTCGATCTCGCAAGCGGCCGCATCACCGACCTCTTCGAAGGCACGGGGTACGAGCTACCCCGGGTCGAGCCGGGTGCCGCGCACTTCGACGTCGCCCCCGACGGCAGGCGCATCGCCTTCGTCCACGACCCGGCGCCCCGCAAGGTGGCGGTGCATCCGACGGCGATCGCGGAGATCGACCTCGCCACCCGCCGCGTCACCGCGCTCACCACGGACGCGTCGTGGAACTACGAGGCGCCGCGCTACAGCCCCGACGGCGAACGGCTCGCCTGCGTCGCGGCGCACGCGGGCCGGCGCCACACTATGCCGGGACGGCTTGCCTACCTGCATCGCGGCAAGCCGCCGCGCGTCGTCGGCGACGCCTGGCGGATCGACGTCGAGGGGCCGCTGCGGTTCACGCCGGACGGCGCGGCGGTGCTCTTCGCGGCGCAGGAGAAGGGGCGCTGCCACCTCTGGCGTTGCGATGTTCGCAGTGAAGCGCTCTCGCTCGCCGTGCCAGGCGGCTGGGTCCAGGGCTTCGATGTCGGCGGTCCGCCGGGAGACGAGACCATCGTCGTGGCCGCCGACTGCGCGGCCCATCCCGTGCAGGTGCATGCGATCCGCGCCGGCACCGCGCGGCGCATCGATCGCTTCAACGACGAGGGGATGGCGGGCGTCTCGCTGGGAGAAACGCGGGAGGTCACGCTGCGGGGTGCACTTGGCGACGAAGTGCAGATGTTCCTCACCTTTCCGCCGCGCTTCGATCCGCGCCGGAAGCATCCCGTGCTGCAGGTGATCCACGGCGGACCGTACACCGCGGCGGGCGATACCTTCGGCTACCGGTGGAACACGCACCTCTTCGCCTCGCGGGGATACGTCGTGGCGGCGGTGAACTACCACGGGTCGAGCGGATTCGGGTTCGCGTTCCGCGACGCCATCATGGGTCGCCAGGGCCGGCTCGAGACGCAGGACGTCGAGGCGGCCACGGACTGGCCGCTGGCGAAGCCGTGGGTGGATCACAGGCGCGTGTTCGCCGCCGGCGGGAGCTACGGCGGGTTCCTCGTCGCGTGGATGAACGGGCACGTTCCCGCGGGCCGCTACCGGGCGTACGTGTGCCACGCCGGTGTCTTCGACCGCCTGCTCACCTTCAGCGCCGATTCCTACACGCAGCGGCCGCAGGACCTCCATGCGCTTTACTGGGAGAACCCGGCGAAGGTGCGCGCGCAGAGTCCCAGCACCTACGCGCACCGCATGGCGACCCCCACGCTGGTGATCCATGGCAACAACGACTATCGCGTGCCGGACGCCAACGGGCTTGCCTACTACAACACGCTCCAGGCGCGCGGCGTGCCGGCCCGGCTGGTCTGGTTTCCCGACGAGAGCCACTGGGTGCTCAAGCCGCGCAACTCGAAGCTCTGGTACGGCGAGGTCTTCGACTGGCTCGCCGCCCACGATCCCGGAAGCCCACCCAAGGGGCGGGAAACGGAGTAGCGTAGGCGGATGCACGCCAAGCCAACCTGCCCGCATTGCCAGTCGCCCTTGGTCCAGGCCGACCAGCTTTCGCCGGGAAAGAGGCGGTGCCGGAGCTGCAATCGCCCCTTCCGGGTGGCGGAACCGGCCAAGGCCGGGCACCACAAGCGCAAGGACCCGGCGTAGCGGCACTCAGTCGAAGTCGAGGCGGCTCTCGCGGATGGAGCCGAGGACGCCCTTGCCGCTGCGCGGTTTCACTTCCCACCACGACGACCCCACCCGCCGCGCCAGTACTTTCGTGCCGGGCTCGAGCTTGACGACCAGCGCGGCATCGACGCTGGCAGCCGCGCGCACGTAGGTCCTGCCTTTCGCGACGGTGCGCGCGAACTTCCATTGAGCGGCGGCAGGCGTATTTTCCAAGGGCGCGAACGCGGTCGTCTCGCCGCACGCGGTGAATACTGCATCGAGCGCCCGGTCGTACGGCAGGACTTCCATGGCGATCTGCTGGCTCTTCTGCGGGGACCCAGCGGGCAGTGCCACGCTCTGCAGCACGTCGATCGCCACGCAGCGGCGCAGGTCGGCGGGCAACAGCTCGCGTGCCAGCACGTCGCCCAGCGGGCGGATTTCCCAGCGTGCGGCAAGGTCGCTCTGGACTGTGCCGCCGTCGCGCCCCGGCGCCGGGCTGCTGCAGACGAGCCGCGGCATGTCCGTCGGCCGGAGTCCGCCGGCGGGGTCCGAGGCGGCCGCGTTGGTGAGCTCGATCGCGACGATGCCGAGGCCCAGCTGGCAGGAAATGTAGACCTGCGAGAGGATCCTCTCGCTGCCCGTGGTCGCGGTGGTGACGGCTTCCTTGCGGGCGGCGAACCGGATCGGCCCCAGGTGCGCGTGGTCGGTTTCGTGCACCACCCAGGCGATCGCGGAGCGGGCGGCGCGCTGCTTGCCGATCGCGACGACGGGCTCCTCGCCCTGTGCGGGAAAGCCTGCCGCGCAGAAGATGCACAATGTCGCCACGAACGAGACTTTTCGCACGCGCCGTCCCCCGGAAGACCGGGGTTCATCTTAGGGCCGCGTCCGCCCGTTCGCAACGACGCCGACTGGCCATTGCACCGACGGAACGACTTGCACCTCGACGACCTGCACCATCGCCTGCGTGACCTCGGCGCGAAGCCCTGCCATGCGCGGGCCATCCTGCGCGCCTGGACGCAGGCCGTGCCCCTGGCAAGCGGTCCGCGCCCGGCCGAGGACTTCCATCCCCGCCAGCTGCGCGAAGCGCTGCCCGCATTTGCCGCCGAACTCGGCGCGCTGGCGGGCATCCGGTCGACGCATGCGGGCGAGGACGGTTCCGCCCGCCTGCTCGTGGAACTCGCCGATGGCCGGACGGTCGAGTCGGTGTTGCTGCCGCGCGACGGCCTTTGCGTCTCGACGCAGGTAGGCTGCGCGGTGGGCTGCGTGTTCTGCATGACCGGTCGCGAGGGCCTGGAGCGCCACCTGGGCAGCGCGGAAATCGTCGCGCAGGTCGCCCTGGCCCGCGCGCTGCGCCGCGTGAAGAAGGTCGTGTTCATGGGCATGGGCGAGCCGGCCCACAACCTGGACAGCGTCCTCGCCGCCATCGAGTGGCTGGGCACCGCAGGCGGCATCGGGCACAAGAGCCTGGTCTTCTCGACGGTCGGGGACCGGCGCGTGTTCGAGCGCCTGCCGCTCGGGAGCGTGCGGCCGGCGCTGGCCCTGTCGCTGCATTCGACGATACCCGCACGCCGCGCGCAGCTCCTGCCGCGCGCGCCACGCATCGACCCGGCGGAACTCGTGGCACTGGGCGAACGTTATGCGCGGGCGACGCACTATCCGATCCAGTACCAGTGGACGCTGCTCGCGGGCGTCAACGACACGGATGAGGAGATCGATGGCATCGCCCGCCTGCTTGCCGGGAAATACGCCGTCATGAACCTGATCCACTACAACCCGGTGGCAGGGCTCGCTTTCCGGCGACCTTCAGTCGAACAGGCGGAAAGGATTGCATCCACGCTCAACGCGCGCGGCATCCTCACCAAGCTGCGCGATTCCGCCGGGCAGGACGTGGAGGGCGGCTGCGGGCAGCTGCGCGCCCGGCACTACTTGCGGATCGCCGCTTCCTCGATGAGCACCGCGTAGGCGTAGCCCGGGCCCACCGTTACGTCGGTGCGCACGGTTCCGCGTGCGTTGACGATTTCGCCGACCGCGGCCTTGTCCAGCGTGGTCACGAGGATGTCGTGGCTGCCGTCCTTGGCCGAGCCCGAGCCGTCCTGGAGGTGCACCCAGTTCTTGCCCATGATGTCGGCGTTGAACTTCACCACCTGGCCGCGCACGACGACCGGCTTGTCCTTGAGTTTCGCCTTGCCGTTCACCACTTCCGCGACGGTCTTCGCGTCGGGACCGGTGGCCTTGGCGACCTTCGCGACGGGTGTCGCCGCGGCGGGCAGCGAGCCGTGGGCGGCAGGCGGGGCCGGCTTTGCCGTCCCGGACTGGGGAGGCATGGCGTGGGCCGCGAGTCCGGCCATGGAGAGCAGGAGGGTGGCGAGGGCTGGGGTGACTCTCATGGTGTAACGCTCCGTGTCGGGAAGGACGCCATCCTGCGGGAATGGCGGACGGAGGAGTTGCGTAGCGTCAATCGCCGTCACTTCACCCGCGGCGGCCACGGCCGTTGCGTCACAATGCAGGCTTGGCCGCAACGACCGAAACGGGAGCCCGACCTTGTCCGAACTAGAAAGCCTGCGTGAGCAGTTGCGCGAATTCGCCACCGCCCGCGACTGGGACCAGTTCCATTCCCCCAAGAACCTGGCGATGGCCCTGGCGGGCGAGGCGGGAGAGCTGCTCGAGACCTTCCAGTGGCTCACCGAGGAGCAGAGCCGCAGGCCGACACCGGAGACCCTCGCGGCCGCCGGCGAGGAGATTGCCGACGTGCTTCTGTACCTCGTCCGCCTGAGCGACAAGCTGGGCATCGATCCCGTCGCGGCGGCCCAGGCGAAGCTGCGCGCCAACGCCACGAAGTACCCGGTGGACAAGGCGCGCGGCAACGCCAGGAAGTACACCGAGCTCTAGCGTGGGCGATCACGCGGTCATCGACTGGATCGAGGGCGAGGAGGAGCGGTCGGCGCGCTGGCGCTCCGAGAGCGGCGCGCCGCCCCCGAAGCAGATGGCCATCGTCGACGACCGCATGAGCGCGGACCAGGCCTACGGCCTCGCCTGCCAGGGCACCTCGCTCCTGTGGCGCGGCGATTTCCAGAACGCCCGGCAGATGCTCACCGCGATGGCCAAGCGTGCCGACCGCCAGCCGCGCAGGGCACCGAAGGCCGCTGCGGAGGCGGCGGAATCGCCCGCGGCAGCGTTCCACCGCCACCGCCAGGCACAATCGCAGCGCGCACGCACGCTGGGCATGCTGCTGGTGCCGCTCGACGCGGACTACGCCATTCCCCTGCGACGCGCCCCCGACGTCAGGCAGGCCTGCGCGGAGGCGTGGGGACCCGGAGAGGATCTCTCCATCGTCTCGCTGCGCGAGTTGCAGGGACTCATCGGCGCCCACGAGTGGCGCAGCAAGGGCATCCCGATTCCGGCGATCGACGGACGCATCCATCCGCACTACGGGGTGTTCACGCCCATCCGCCGCGAGTACATCGACCTGGTCGCCGCGGCGCCATTGCCGGAGGCACTGTCCGCGGCGAGCCTTGCCTTCGACATCGGCACGGGGACGGGCGTGCTGGCCGCTGTGCTGGCGCGGCGCGGCATCCAACGCGTGGTCGCCACCGACCAGGATTTCCGTGCGCTCGCCTGCGCGCGCGAGAACGTCGCACGGCTGGGTCTCGTGGGCCAGGTGGAAGTCGTGGAGGCGGACCTTTTCCCGGAAGGACGGGCCGCGCTCGTGGTCTGCAATCCGCCCTGGGTTCCGGCGCGGCCGAGTTCCCCGATCGAGCGCGGCATCTACGATCCGGAAAGCCACATGCTGCGCGGCTTCCTGGCGGCACTCGGTGCGCACCTGGCGCCGGGGGGCGAAGGCTGGCTGGTGCTGTCCGATCTCGCGGAGCACCTCGGGCTGCGCACGCGGGCGGAACTGCTCGGCTGGATCGCGGCGGCGGGGCTCGATGTGGTCGGCCGTAGCGACGCACGGCCGAAACATCCCAAGGCGTCCGATGCGGACGATGCGTTGCATGCCGCGCGCGCGGCCGAGGTGACTTCACTCTGGCGCCTTGCCCCTACGCCCGCCAGATCTCGATCGCCCGCGAGCGCCTGAGGGCCTTGTCCCACGTTGCGAGGGGCATGCCTTTGCAACGAGCCGTGGCGGCAATGATGCGGTCGGCCGGGTCGCCGTGGAGGCTGGCCGGCAACTCGTCGAGGGCGAGGACGACGTCGGTCTCGAGAGGAATGATTTCGACAACATCTGCAGAGGTCGCTTCCAGCAGCCAGAGTGGGAAAGGGGTAGGCAGCGCAATGCGGTCGCGGGCCTGCAGCATGTGCGCCTCCCAAAGGCTGATGGCGGAGAGTGCCAGTTCATGGCGAACTGCGGCTGCGGAAAGGGCGAAACGCTCGTCATCCGAAAGCTGCCCGGAACGCGTGAGCCACCAGATCCACGCGTGCGTGTCGAGCAAGATCATCAGCGCAGGGCGTCGAAGTCTTCGTCGCGAAGGACCGACTCCCCCGGCTCGGCCAGCAGGCGTCCGCCCATGGCCTGCAGGCGCTCCCAGGGTTTCAACGTGTCGCCCGGCGCAATCAGCGAGGGCGCGACCAGCCGCGCCACGGTCTTGCCGTGGCGGGTGATGGTGACGGGGCGGCGGGTCTTCTCGAGCTCGCGGATGATCTCGAGGCAGCACCGCCGGCGAAGTCGACCGCGTATATGATGCGGGCATCCCGACGCGAGAACCCGGTCGCCATCCGTGAGTGCCGATTCATCCCCTGCCGCCCGCAAGGCCCTGATCGACGCCGTCCTGTTGAATCTTCCGGGCGTCAGCGCCAAGAACATCGGTGGCCTCGACGCCTATGTCGTCGGCGACCGCATGTTCGCCTGCATCAGCGGCAGCGGCATCGGGCTGCGACTTCCCGTGGCCGTGGCGACCGAACTGCAGTTCTCGCGCGAGGGCGTGGGCCCGTTCAATCCCGGCGGCAAGGCGAGCACGCGGGAGTGGATACAGATCGACCGCGCCGATGCAGCCGACTATGCGCAGGACCTGGAACTCTTCCAGGCGTCGATCGATTTCGTGAAGGGCGGCCGGGGCCGCTAGGCCGCGACCCGCGGGCTGCAACGACGCATCAGCGCTCCTGCGCGCGTCCCGTCATCGGCACGAAGCGCACCGGCAGCACGGCGCGCTTCTCCACCCGGTTGCCGCGCTTCTCGAGCAGGTAGAGATGCTGGCCGCTCCGCGCATCCCCGACCGGGATGATCATGCGTCCGCCGTCGCGCAATTGCTGCACCAGAGGCGCGGGCACGTGCTCCGGCGAGCAGGTGACGATGATCGCGTCGAAGGGGGCCTGCGCGGGCCAGCCCTCGTAGCCGTCGCCGATGCGCACGTGGACGTTTTCATACCGGAGCCGGGCAAGGTCCTCCCGTGCCCGCTCGCCGAGCGGCGCGACGATCTCGATGGTGTAGACCTTGGCGACCAGCTCCGCCAGCACCGCTGCCTGGTAGCCCGAGCCGGTGCCGATCTCGAGCACGCGGTCCGTGGCCGCGGGTCGCAGCACCTCGGTCATGAAGGCGACGATGTATGGTTGCGAGATGGTCTGGCCGTGCCCGATCGGCAGCGGGAAGTCGCCGTAGGCGGAGCCGCGCAAGGGGACCGGCACGAACTCGTGCCGCGGCACGCGGCCCATTGCCGCGAGCACCTTCGGATTGGCGATGCCGCGTGCGCGCAGCTGGCGCTCCACCATCTCGCGGCGGGGCTCGGTAAAGCGGTCCACTTGCGCCACGGTTCCCCCGGCAGCCACCGCCCGGCAAGGCAGGCCGCTGCCCAGAACGAGCGCGACCAGCACCGCTATCGGCCAGGAGATTCGCATGGCTGAATCCATCGTACTCCGCGCGCAATCGGTTGCGGCAAGGGCCTCTCAGCGCTGCCGCTGGCGTGCGTGGCGCTCCAGGAACGCGAGCAGGACCACGCCCACCAGGAGTATCACGATGCCGAACACCGTGCCGATCCGCACATACGCGATGCTCGCGTACACCATGCAGGCGCTGGTGGCCATGAACGCGAACGGCAGCAACGGGTAGCCCGGCACCCGGAACGGACGCGCGACATCGGGGAAGCGGCGGCGCAGCGCGATGAGCGCCGCGCCGCTCAGGGTGAGGAAGAGCCAGTACACCGGCGAGAGGAAATCGACCATCGTGGCGAAGCCGCTGCGGGTCCAGGTGCCCAGCCCGACCAGCAGCAGGGCCACGGCGCTGATGGCGATGATCGCCCATGCGGGAGTTCCGCGGTCGCGATGCCACTCGGCGAGCGCGCCGAGTCCGCCGGTGTCGCGCGCGGCGGCGTAGGTCGTGCGCGCTCCGGCGATGAGGATGGCGTTCATCGAGGTGATGGCGGTCACCGCGACCACGGCGACCATCGCCGCCTGCCCGGCGGGGCCGAAGGCGAGTTGCATGAGGTCCGCCGCCGGTGCGTTGCTGCCCGCCACGCCGGCAAGCCCCAGTCCGCGCAGGTACGCCCAGTTCGCGAACAGGTACAGCGCCGTCACGATCGCCATGCCGGCGACGAGCGCGCGCGTGATGCCGCGTCGCGGGTCGCGCATCTCGGCCGACAGCGTCGCCGCGTCGCTCCACCCACCGTAAGCGAGGAAGACGAAAACCAGCGCCGTCCCGAGTCCCGGTGCCGACGGATTGCCGGAACGGGCGGGGGCGACCGGGGCCGCGCCTTGCAATGCAATCGCCACACCCGCGAAGCCCACGGCGATGAGGCCGGCGAAGACCACGACCATGAGCCCCACCTGGGTGCCCATGCCGGCGCGCAGGCCCGCGAGGTTGACCGCAGCCAAGGCCACGATCGCGAGCATGGCCGCGAGCGGGCTGCCGTACGCGCCCAGGTGCGCGAACTCCGCGAGATAGTCGCCGAGGACGAAGGCGAGCATCGCCAGCGAGCCCGTGTGGATCACCGCGAAGCGCGACCACGCGAAGAGGAACCCCACGCGCGGCCCGAACGCGCGGCGCAGGAAGTGGTAGTCGCCGCCCGGGTCCGGAAAGGCCGCCGCCATCTCGGCGAAACAGAGCGCCCCGGCGAGCGACATCGCCCCGCCGAAGGCCCACGCCAGGAGCATGGTGAGTTCGGAGTCGACATTCGCCGCGACGAGCGCGGGCGACTTGAATATGCCGGCGCCGATGACCATGCCGACGCAGACCGAGATCGCCTGCCAGACGCCGACCTGGCGTCGCGGTTCTGCGCGCGGGCCGTCGGGATGCATGGCGGCGCTACTCCTGCATGCGCAGCAGGCGCGCCGCCTCTTCCAGGCGCGCGTCGTCGATCTCGCGCATGACGCTCTCCAGGTCGGCCGTCGTCTCGTCGGCCACGAAGTGCCCGGTCAGCTCCGCCTCCGGGTGCAGGCCGCCGGATTCGTAGAGCGCCCAGATCTCCTTGCCGTAGTCGGTGGCGAGGAGGGCAGGGGCGAAGCCGCCGAAGTAGCGCCGCAGGTTGTCCACGTCGCGCACCAGCATGCGCGGCGCATGGTTGTTGCCCGCCGCGTCCACGGCCTGCGGCAGGTCGATGATCACGGGGCCGTCGGCGCCGAGCAGGATGTTGAACTCGCTCAGGTCGCCGTGCACGACGCCTGCGGCCAGCATGCGCACGACCTCGCGGATGAGGCGGTCGTGCAGCTCGGCTGCCACCTCCGGCGTGAATTCCACGTCGTTCAGGCGCGGCGCCGCGTTGCCTTCCTCGTTGGTGACCAACTCCATGAGGAGCACGCCCTCGTGGAAGTTGTAGGGCTGCGGCACGCGCACGCCGGCGGAGGCGAGGCGGCGGAGCGCATCGACCTCGGCGCTCTGCCACGCGCGCTCCTGTGCCTCGCGGCCGTAGCGCGTGCCCTTGGCCATGGCGCGCGCCTGGCGGCTGTTCTTGGTCTTGCGGTTCTCGGTGTAGTCGACGGCCTGGCGGAAGCTCCTCTTGTCGGCTTCCTTG
>CAZOIB010000314.1:0-7983 GCA_964579785.1 uncultured Lysobacter sp.
TATTATTCGGCCGAGATCGTGAAGGGATCGCCCGTCTCGGAGCGCACGATGGAAATCGGCCAGCGCATCGGGCTCGCGATCCTCGCCGGGCTCACCTTCTTCGCCTTCTACAACGACATCAACCGGCTCCTCACGGGCTGAGGCCACAAGTCGAGGAACGAGCCGGAACACGATGGTCGAGGAACGAGCCGCAAACGAATTGAACACCTCCCGCCTGCGCACCCTGCGCCTCGCCTTCATCTGCTTTCTCCTCGCCTCCCTGCAGGCGATCGCCATCGAGCCGTTCGTGGTGCGGGACATCCGCGTCGAGGGCGTGCAGCGCACCGATGCCGGGACGGTCTTCTCCTACCTGCCCGTGAAGGTCGGCGAGAGGCTCGACGACGACAAGTCGGTGCGGGCGGTGAAGGCGCTCTACGCGACCGGCTTCTACTCGGACGTGCGGCTCGAGGCCGAGGGCGACGTGCTCATCGTCTTCGTGCAGGAGCGTCCCGCCATCGCCTCGATCGACATCGAGGGCGCCAAGGAATTCACCAAGGACAACCTGAAGGACGGGTTGAAGCAGGCCGGCATCGCGGAGTCGAAGATCTACGACAAGTCGCTCCTCGACCGCTCGGAGAAGGAGCTGAAGCGCCAGTACACGTCGCGCGGCTTCTACGCCTCGAAGGTCTCCACGACGGTCACGCCCCTGGAGCGGAACCGCGTGGCGCTGCGCTTCGACATCGAGGAGGGCGAGGTCACGCGCATCGCCGACATCAACCTGATCGGCACGAAGGCGTTCACCGAGCGCGAGCTCCTGCGCCAGATGCAGCTCACCACGCCGGGCTGGCTCACCTGGATCACCAAGGACGACCAGTATTCCAAGCAGAAGCTCACGGCAGACCTGGAGAGCCTGCGCTCCTTCTACCTGAACCGCGGCTTCCTCGAGTTCGCGATCGAGTCCACGCAGGTCTCGATCACCCCCGACCGCGAGAAGATCTACATCACCATCGCGATGAACGAGGGGCCGGTCTACGTCCTGGGCGACGTGCGCTTCGGGGGCGACCTGATCGTTGCCGAGCGCGAGCTGCGCGGCCTCATCAGCCTGCGCGCCGGCGACACTTTTTCGCGCGAGAAAGTCGTCGAGAGCGCCAAGCGCATCACCGACCGCCTGTCGAACGACGGCTATTCCTTCGCCAACGTGAACCCGGTTCCCGACGTGGACCGCGACAAGCGCATCGCCTCCTTCACGTTCTTCATCGATCCGGGCCGGCGCGTCTACGTGCGGCGCGTGAACATCGTCGGCAACGGACGCACGCAGGATGCCGTCATCCGGCGGGAACTGCGCCAGCTCGAGGCCTCCTGGTACTCGCTGGAGAAGATCGCCCGCTCCAAGGAGCGCCTGCAGCGCACCGGCTACTTCTCGGAAGTGAACATCGAGACCCCGCCCGTGCCGGGGACGTCGGACCAGGTCGACGCCGTGGTGACGGTCACGGAGAAGAACACCGGCAGCCTGAACTTCGGGGTCGGCTATTCGCAGGTCGACAACCTCACGCTCTCGGCCTCCATCTCGCAGTCGAACATCTTCGGCTCCGGCAACCAGCTCGCCTTCCAGATCAACAGCGGCTCGGTCAACCAGATCTACTCGGTCTCCTTCATCAACCCGTACTGGACGGTCGACGGCGTTGCCGCGGGCATCGACGTCTACCGCCGCAACGTCGACACGTCGAGCACGGCGTTGAGCTCCTACCAGACGAAGTCGACGGGCGCCGGCTTCAATTTCGGCGTCCCGATCACGGAATACGATGCCGTGCGCCTGGGAGTCACGTTCGAGAACACGGAACTCACGATCAATCCCTTCCTCGCGCCGCCGCGCTACATAGACTTCGTGAACCAGTTCGGCGAGGTGACGGACACGCTGCGGATCACGGCGGGCTACACGCGCGACAGCCGCGACAGCATCACCTATCCGACGCGCGGCTGGCTCACCGACCTCCTCTTCGAGGTGGGCGTGCCGCCGGGGGACCTGCAGTACTACCGCGCCTCGCTGCGCCAGCAGTTCTTCTTCACCCACGAGCGGCTGCCCTGGCTCACGCTCCTGCTCAACGGCGAACTGGGGTACGCGGACGGCTACAACGACAAGCCGCTGCCGTTCTTCAAGAACTTCTATGCCGGCGGCGTCGGTTCGGTGCGCGGCTTCGAGGCGGCCTCCCTCGGGCCGCGCGACCTGAACGGCGATTCCCTGGGCGGCAACCGGCGCATCGTCGGCAACGTCGAGCTCCTCTTCCCGATGCCGGGAATGAAGGACAAGAGCGTGCGCCTGTCCACGTTCGTCGACGCCGGCAACGTGTGGGGCGTGCTGCAGGACGTGCAGCTCTCGGACCTGCGGGTGTCGGCGGGCCTGGGGGTGAGCTGGGATTCGCCGGTCGGCCCGCTCAGGTTCTCGTTCAGCTATCCTCTGAAGAGCGAGGAATTCGACAAGGTGGAACGATTCCAGTTCCAGCTCGGCGGCGCCTTCTAGGTAACCGGAGTGCAACGTATGGACTGGCGGATGGCGGCGGCAACCGTGCTCGGCGCGCTGGCGATCGGCGCGGTGGCTGCGGAGGCGAAGATCGGCTTCGTGAACACCGAGCGCGTGTTTCGCGAGGCGGCGCCCGCGAAGCGCGCGCAGCAGAAGCTCGAGCGCGAGTTCGCCTCGCGCAACGCCGAGCTCGCGAAGCTCGAGAAGCAGGGCCGCGACCTGCAGCTGGAGCTGGAGAAGGACAGCGTGACGCTCCCGGAGGCGGCGCGCCGCGAGCGCGAGCGCAGCCTCGCCGACGTGAGCCGCAACTTCCAGCGCCTGCAGCGCGAGATCCGCGAGGACCTGAACCTGCGCCGGAACGAGGAACTCGCCCAGGTGCAGGAGCGCGCCACGCGCGCGATCAACCTGATCGCCGAGAGCGAGAAGTTCGACCTGGTCGTGCAGGAGGCCGTCTTCGCGAGCTCCCGCATCGACATCACCGACAAGGTCATCAGGGCGCTCGCGGACAAGTAGCCGCGTGAGGCTCCCCCTGCCGCCCGTGACCCGCCTCACCCTCCAGGAAATCGTCCAGCGCCTCGGCGGCGAGGTGGTGGGGGATGCGTCCGCCGCGGTGAGCGGCGTGGCCACGCTCGACGAGGCGGGGCCGCACGAGATCAGCTTCCTCGCCAACCCCCGCTACCGCGCGAAGCTCGCCGCGACGCGCGCCGGTGCCGTCATCCTCGCGCCGCGCGACCGCGACGCGACGGATGTCTCGCGCATCGTCGCCGACAACCCCTATGCGTATTACGCGCGCACCGTCGCGCTCTTCCACCCGCCCCGGACCGCGGTGGCCGGCGTGCATCCGTCGGCCTGCATCGGCGCCGGGGCGCAGGTAGCCGCCTCCGCGGAGATCGGGCCGCTCGCGGTGGTCGGCGCGGGCGCCCGGGTGGGCGATCGCGCGGTGATCGGCGCCGGCACCATCATCGGCGAAGGCGCGACCATCGGCGCGGACACCCTCCTCCACGCGCACGTCACGATCTACCACGACTGCGTGGTGGGGGCGCGCTGCATCCTGCATTCCGGCTGCGTCATCGGCGCCGACGGCTTCGGCATGGCTCCCGACGCGGGGCGCTGGGTGAAGATCCCGCAGGTGGGGCGCGCGGTGCTCGGCGACGACGTCGAGGTCGGGGCGAGCACGACGATCGACCGCGGGGCGCTCGGCGACACGGTGGTCGAGGAGGGCGTCAAGATCGACAACCAGGTGCAGATCGCGCACAACTGCCGCATCGGCGCGCACACGGTGATCGCCGGCTGCGCGGGAATCGCCGGCAGCGCGGTGATCGGGCGGCACTGCGTGATCGGCGGCGGCGCCGGCGTGGTGGGCCACGTCACCCTCGCCGACGGCGTCACCGTCACCGGCATGACGCTCATCACCAAATCCGTTTCGCAGCCCGGGGTCTACTCCTCGGGCATGCCGATGATGCCGCACGCCGAGTGGCTCAGGAACGCCGCGCCGCTGCGCCGGCTGCACGAGATTGCAAGACTTGCCCGCGGCAAGGGGAACTCCGGAGAAGACCATGGAACCGATGACGACTGAGCAGATCAAGGAGTACCTCCCGCACCGCTATCCCTACCTGATGCTCGACCGCATCGTCGAATGGGAGAAGGACAAGCGGCTGGTGGCGCTGAAGAACGTCACGGCCAACGAGCCGCATTTCCCCGGGCACTTTCCGCACTACGCGGTGATGCCGGGAGTCCTCATCATCGAGGCCATGGCGCAGGCCTGCGCGATGCTCGGCCTGCTCTCGCTGGGCCACAAGGACGACGGCAAGAGCGTGTACTACTTCGTCGGCATCGACGGCGCGCGCTTCAAGCGGCCGGTGCGTCCCGGGGACCAGCTGCGGATAGAAGTCGAGCAGCTGCGGCTGTCGCGCGGCATGGGCAAGTTCAGGGGCGTGGCGCGCGTGGACGGCGCGGTCGTCTCCGAGGCGGAGCTGCTGTGCACGCTGCGCCCCGTCGCCAATTCCTGAAACGGGGCGCGCGATGGGCCTGATCCACGCCACCGCCATCGTCGATCCGCGCGCGCGCCTCGCCGCGGGCGTGGCCGTCGGTCCCTACAGCGTCATCGACGGCGACGTCGAAGTGGGCGAGGGCACCACGATCGGCGCCCACTGCGTCCTCACCGGTCACACCACCATCGGCCGCGACAACCGCATCTTCCACTTCTGCTCGATCGGCGAGGCCAACCAGGACAAGAAGTACCGCGGCGAGCCCACGCGCCTCGCGATCGGCGACCGCAACACCATCCGCGAGTACTGCTCGCTCAACCGCGGCACGGCGCAGGACCGCGCAGTCACCACCGTCGGCAGCGACAACTGGATCATGGCCTACTGCCACATCGCGCACGATTGCCTGGTGGGCGACCACACGGTGTTCGCGAACCACGCGACCCTCGCCGGCCACGTGGACATCGGCGACCACACGGTGCTGGGCGGCTTCGCCGGCGTGCACCAGTTCGTGAAGATCGGGGCGCACGTGATGGCCGGTGTCTCCTCGGTCGTGCTGCAGGACATTCCCCCCTACGTGACCGTTTCCGGCCAGCCCTGCGCCCCGCACGGCATCAACAGCGAGGGCCTGAAGCGCCGCGGCTTCACGCCCGCGGCGCTGGCGGCGATCAAGCGCGCCTACCGGACGCTCTACAAGTCGGGCCTCACGCTCGCCGAGGCGAAGGCGGAACTCGAGCGGCAGGCGCTCGAGGCGGCCGAGGTGCGGCCCCTCGTCGACTTCCTCGCCATCTCCACGCGCGGCATCGTGCGCTAGCGGCGGGCCCTGGGCAACGTGGAGGCGAAGGTGGAAAGCCGAGCCGTGGCGGCGCGATGACGCGCCGCGTGGCCATCGTCGCCGGCGAGGCCTCGGGCGACCTGCTCGGCGCCGCGCTCATCCGCGCGGTGCGCCGCCGCTTTCCCGGCACGCAGTTCCACGGCATCGCCGGCCCGCAGATGCTTGCGGCGGGTGCGACGACGCTGGTGCCGATGGAAAAGCTCTCCGTGCGCGGCTACGTGGAAGCGATGCGCAGCCTCCCGGAGCTCCTGCGCATCCGCTCGCGCCTCGCCGCACGGCTCGTGGCGGACAAGCCCGATCTCTTCATCGGCGTCGACGCGCCGGACTTCAACCTCGGGCTGGAGGCGCGCCTGAAGCGCGCCGGCATCCCGACCGTGCACTACGTGAGCCCCTCGATCTGGGCCTGGCGCCCCGGGCGGCTGCCCGGCATCGGGCGGGCGGTCGACCGCATCCTTGCCATCTTTCCCTTCGAGGCGCCGCTCTACGCCAGGGCGGGCATCGATGCCGTCTACGTCGGCCACCCGCTGGCCGACGAGATCCCGCCGGTGCCGGCGCGCGCCGAGGCGCGCGTGCAGCTGCGCCTGCCGGAGGCGGTGTGTGCCGTTGCCCTGCTGCCCGGCAGCCGCAGGGGCGAGCTCCAGGCGCACGCCGATCTCTTCATCGACACCGCCTCGCGCATCGCGGCGCGGCGGCCGGAGGTGCGCTTCTTCGTGCCGCTCGCCACGCGCGAGACGCGCGACTACTTCGAGTCGCGCCTCTATGCACGCGAGGCGCAGGGTCTCAACCTCACCATCCTCTTCGGCCACGCCCGCCTCGCGCTGCAGGCCGCCGACTGCGCGCTCGTGGCGAGCGGGACGGCCACCCTCGAGGGCGCGCTCGCGCGCTGCCCGATGGTGATCACCTACAAGGTGCCGGCCCTCACCTACCGCCTGATGATGCGCAACGCCCTGCTTCCCTACGTGGGGCTGCCCAACATTCTCGCCGGCGAGTTCATCGTTCCCGAGCTGCTGCAGGAGAACGCCACGCCCGGGAATCTCGAGCAGGCCCTCGACAACTGGCTCGACCACAAGGTGGCGCGCGAGCGCCTCCTGGCCCGTTACGCCGGCATCCACGCGCAGCTGCGCTGCGGCAACGACGAGCGCGTGGCGCAGGCGCTCGCTCCGTGGCTAGGCAATGGGTAGCGTCCCCCGGCTGTGCGGCGTCGACGAGGCCGGCCGCGGACCGCTGGCCGGCGCGGTATACGCGGCGGCGGTGATCCTCGATCCTTCGCGACCCATTCCCGGGCTCGCCGACTCGAAGCTGCTTGCTCCCGCGCGGCGCGAGTCGCTGGCGGCGGCGATCCGGCGCGATGCGCTCGCCTGGGCCATCGCCACGGCCACCGTCGACGAGATCGACGCCATGAACATCCTGCGCGCGAGCCTCACCGCGATGGCGCGCGCCGTCGAGGCGCTCGGCATGGCTCCGGACGACATCGTGGTCGACGGCCTGCACGTGCCGCGCAAGCAGTGGCCGTGGCGTGCCCTGGTGAAGGCCGACCGGCTCGTTCCCGCCGTCTCCGCGGCCTCCATCCTCGCCAAGACCGCGCGCGACGAGGAGATGATCGCCCTCGACGCGAGCTTTCCCGGCTACGGCTTCGCCAGCCACAAGGGCTATCCGACCGCCGGGCATCTCGCGGCGCTGCGCGAACTGGGCCCGTGCGCGATCCACCGCCGCAGCTTCGCCCCGGTGCGCGCAGCGATCGCGCGGCACGAGTCGTCCTGGTGACGATGAAGGCGATCGCCTCGCGGGAGAACGCCGCCTTCAAGGCGCTGGCGAAGCTCGCGTCCTCGGCGGCCGAGCGGCGCAGGCGCGCGCTCTCCGTCATCGAGGGGGCGCACCTCCTCGAGGCCTGCCTGGATGCGGGTCACTCCCCGGAGACGGTGTACGTGAGCCGCCGCGCGGCGGAGACTCCGGAAGCCGATCGGTTGCTCGCCAGGACGGGGGGCGCCACCGCCATCGTCCTCGCCGACGCGCTCTTCGAGGCGGTGAGCAGCGTCGAGTCGCCGACCGGGATCATCGCCGTCCTGCCGACACCGGCGGGCCGCGCGGTTCCCGCCGACGCGCCTTTCTGCCTGGCGCTCGAGGACCTGCAGGATCCCGGCAACGTGGGCACGCTGCTGCGCAGCGCCGCGGCCGCCGGTGTCGCGCACGTGCTGCTCTCGCCGGGCTGCGCCTTCGCGTGGTCGCCGAAGGTGCTGCGCGCGGGGCAGGGCGCGCACTTCGCGCTGAACATCGTCGAGGGCGCGGACCTTGCGGCATTCCTCGCCACTTTCCGCGGCAGGAGCGTGGCGCTCGCCGGCGAGGCGCAGGAGTCGCTCTACGAAACCGACCTGCACGGGCCGATCGCGTTCCTGGTGGGCAACGAGGGCGCGGGCCTGTCCGCGGCGCTCGCGCGCGCGGCCGGCGTGCGCGTGCGCATCCCGATGCCGGGGCGCGCGGAGTCTCTCAATGCGGGCGTGGCAGGCTCGATCGCGCTTTTCGAGGCGGTTAGGCAGCGGGGGAGTGATGCGAGCGAAGATCTTTGGAAACGCCGATGAACGCCGATGCCCCGCCGATTGCCGCCGATGAATTCAAAGTGTTTGAACTGTTCGCCGTGACTGTGAATCGAGTGAGAAGCGCTTCCCCTT
>CAZOIB010000315.1:0-10530 GCA_964579785.1 uncultured Lysobacter sp.
GGCTGGGAGCCTATGCCGCGGATGTGGCTTATCTGATGGTCGCGAACTAGGGGGGGGAGTGGCTGGCGGGGACGGGGACTTGGGATCCGCAGATGAACGCAGATGTATTGCGAGAGTTTGAAGCGACCTCTCCACTCTTGAGATATTGAATTGCTGCAACCCCGAGCCACGTAACCTCATCTCGTGCGATGCCGTCATTTCACCAGAAGTTCATCTGCGTTCATCCGCGTTCATCCGCGGTTCCAACGCACTTTGTCAGCATCACTCCCCAACCGTCTTCAACCGTTCCATCGCCGCGATGAGCCTCGAGCGGATGCCCGGCTCGAACGCGGAATGCCCGGCATCGGACACGACGTGGTACTCGGCCTCCGGCCAGGCGCGATGCAGGTCGTCCGCGCTGACCGGCGGGCACACCGCGTCGTAGCGTCCCTGCACGATCACGCCGGGAATGCCGCGGAGGCGTCCGACGTTCGCAAGCAGGAAGTCGTCCGGCAGGAAGAGCCGGTTCACGAAGTAGTGCGCCTCGATCCGCGCCAGCCCCAGCGCCACGCGATCGGACGCGAAGTCCGCCACCAGCGCCGGGTTGGGCAGGAGCGTCGAGCACGATCCCTCGTACACGCTCCAGCGCCGCGCGGCCGGCAGGTGCACCGCCGGATCCGGGTCCACCAGGCGGCGATGGTAGGCGCCCAGCAGGTCCGCGCGCTCGGCTTCGGGGATGTATCCGGCGAACTCGCGCCACGTCTCCGGGAAGACGTTGCGGATCCCGGTGAGGAACCAGTCGATCTCGGCGGGGCGGCCCAGGAAGATGCCGCGCAGCACCAGCGCCATGCAGCGCCCGGGATGGTGTTCGGCATAGGCCAGCGCGAGCGTCGAACCCCACGAGCCGCCGAAGACGATCCAGCGCCCGATCGCGAGATGGCCGCGCAGCCTTTCCATGTCGCCGACGAGATCGTCGGTGGTGTTGCCGTCGAGATGGCCCAGCGGCGTGGAGCGGCCGGCACCGCGCTGGTCGAAGATGACGATGCGGTAGTGCGCCGGGTCGAAGAACTGCCGGTGCACGGGGCTCGCGCCGGCGCCGGGCCCGCCGTGCAGGAAGACGACCGGCACGCCGCCGGGGTTGCCGCTTTCCTCCCAGTACATGCGGTGGCCGCGGTCGAGCTCCAGCACGCCACCGCGATGCGGCTCGACGGCGGGGAAAAGGGGCAGGGAATCGCCGTTCTTCCGGTTGGCTTCGGGAGGCATGGCCGCCGCGGGGCAGGGGATGGCGCGTGGAGCTTACCAGAGACGCCGCGACGCTCCCGCGATCTTGCGGTGCGTCAACGTGCCGGAAGCGGGAAAGCCGCTACACTACGCCGCATTGCAGCATCGACGGAGGCGTGGCGTGCTCTACCAGTTCTACGATTGGCAGCGCGCGGCGTTGGAGCCCTGGCGGGTCCTCGCGCAGGCGGTGAACGACTTCTACGGCCACCCGGTGAGCCCGGCTTCCCATCTGCCGGGCAGCCGCAACGTCGCCGCCGCGTTCGACCTCATGGGCCGCCTCACGCAGCGCTACGAGCGCCCCGAGTTCGGGTTCGGCAGGATTCGCGTCGGCGCGCGCGATTTCGCGGTGCGCGAGGTGTTCGAGCGGGACAAGCCGTTCTGCCGGCTGCTGCACTTCACGAAGCCCGGCGCGCCCGCGCAGCCGAAGGTGCTCGTGTTCGCGCCGCTCTCCGGGCACTTCGCCACGCTCCTGCGCGACACCGTGAAGACGCTGCTCCCCGACCACGACGTCTGGATCACCGACTGGATCGACGCCAAGGAGGTGCCGCTCGCCGCCGGGCCTTTCCACTTCGACGACTACGTCGACTACGTGCGCGACTTCCTGCGCTTCCTGGGGCCGGAGGTGCATGCGATCTCGGTGTGCCAGCCGACCGTGCCGGTTCTCGCCGGGGTGTCCCTGATGGCTGCCGCCGGCGAGCCGGTGCCGCGTTCGCTCACCATGATGGGCGGCCCCATCGACACGCGTTCCAGCCCCACGGCCGTGAACGATTTCGCGCGGCACCGGCCGATGTCCTGGTTCGAGGCGAAGGTCGTGCAGCGCGTGCCGATGCGCTACCCGGGCTTCGGGCGCCGCGTCTACCCGGGCTTCCTGCAGTTCGCGGGCTTCGTCGCGATGAACCCCGACAAGCATTTCGACTCGCACGTGCAGTACTACAAGCACCTCGTCCGCGGCGACGGCGAGAGCGCGGATACGCACCGGCGCTTCTACGACGAGTACAACGCGGTGATGGACCTTCCCGCGGAGTACTACCTCGAGACGGTCGAGCGCGTCTTCCACAAGCACCTCCTGCCACGCGGGCAGCTGGCCGTGCGCGGCGAGCGCGTGCGCCCTGAGGCGATCCGGGGGGCAGCGCTCTTCACCATCGAAGGGGAAGTCGACGACATTTCCGGCCCCGGGCAGACGCAGGCGGCGCATGCTCTCTGCAAGGGCATTCCGGCGAAGGCGAAGGAACACTACCTCGCGCCCGGCGTCGGCCACTACGGCATCTTCTCCGGGCGCAAGTTCCGCGAGATGATCTACCCGAAGATCCGCGAATTCATCGCCAGACACGATCGCTAGACATGGCCAAGCCGGTGACCCCGCACGACATGTTCGACCTCTGGCAGAAGATGGTGAACCCGGGGGCCTACCCGCTGCAGAGCCTCATGTTCCCCGTGCTGGACGCCAAGGAACTGGAGAAGAAGATCGCGGAACTGGAAACGGTGGAGCACTGGCTGAAGGCCAACCTCTCCATGCTGCAGCTTTCGATCAAGTCCCTCGAGTACCAGCGCCAGATGGTGAAGGGCGGCGAGCGCATCAAGGCGGCGATGGAGGAGGGCAAGCCCAGGGAGGCCGGGCCGGGAGAAGCCGGCGGAGAAGTCCCCAACCCCGCGATGTGGGCCTGGAACATGATGGCGCAGGCCGGCAACGAGGCGGCCGAGGCCATGGGACGCGCGGTCGAGGCGGCCGGCGAGGCGGCCGGAGATGCGGCGCGCGAGGCGACGCCGCCGAGGCGCAAGACGCGCAAGAAGAAATCGTCGTAGCACGTTGGGAAGTGGCTCCCTGGCGTTTGCGGCGACCGGTCCTTTCGAGCAGCGATAAAGACCGACGCAGGCTTCCCGATTACCTTTTTGTCGTTTGCCAAGTCGCCAGCCAGTCTCCCATCTCCTCCAGCAACTCGTTCGCCCCGCTATCCCGCCGCGTAATCCAGTGCACGGCATAGGGCAGGAACCGCAGCGCAGTCGCCAGCCGCTTCACTCCGCCCGCCTTCTCATGCGCCCGCACGGCCGTCGCTGGCGCCACCGTCAACATCGAAGTCCGCGCCACCAGCGCCAGCCCGCAGACGAACGAAGTGACTTCAACGGCCGGCAACGGCGGCGATCGGCCCATCCGCAGGAACTCCCCCTCCAGCGCCTGCCTCGAGCGCGAAGCGGCTCCCGGCAGCACCCAATTCGCAGCCTCGAGCGCATCGATCGAAACCGCCCTCGATTTCACCAGGGGATTGCGAGCCGCAGCCGCCACGACGATCGACTCCGAATAGAGCGGTCGGCTACGCACGGCGCCGGTAAACGAAGCGCCCGCCTCGGGCGCAAGCGGCGCGACGATGGCATCCACATCCCCGCGCACGAGCCGATCCACCAGCGCCGAGGTCGGCCCGTCCTCCAGGCGAAGGCGCACGCCGGCCTTGCCAGACCAGTAGGCGGCGAACTCCTGCACCACGCCCAACAGCGCATGCGGCACCGCCCCCACTCGCACGAGCGGACTGCGGCGCCGTGCGTCCCGCAGGTCCTCGCCCAGCCCCCGCACCTCGCCCAGGAGGAAGCGCACGCGCCGCAGCACCGGTTCCGCCTCGGGTGTGGGCACGACGCCGCTGCTATGGCGGTGGAAGAGCACGGTGGCGAGGCGCGCCTCCGCCTCTTTCAGCATGGCGCTTGCCGCGGGCTGGCTCACGTGGATGGCCTCGGCCGCGCGGCGCATCGAACCCAGCTCCGCCAGCTTCTGGAGGAGATCGAAGTGGCGGATGCGCAACGTGTCGAGGCGGGTGATGGGGGGCTTTGTGGTCATACGAAAATATTATCAGGTCATCCGAATAACGAGGAAAAGCCGATCATGGAGGCGCTAGACTGCTCGAACCGTAAAGCCCGACCGGAGCCCCCCGTGCTGAGACTCGCCTTCACCGCCCTTGCCGCCGCTGCCCTCGCCGCCATTCCCGCCGCCGAAGCGTTCGCGCAGGCGTGGCCCAACAAGACTCTCAAGTTTGTCGTGCCCCAGCCGGCCGGCGGATCCAACGACGCCATGGGCCGTGCCCTGGCGGAGCCGCTCGGCAAGCAGCTCGGCCAGGCGATCGTCGTCGACAACCGCCCGGGCGCCTCCGGGGCCGTCGGCATGGAGGTGGTGGTCTCTTCGCCCGCGGACGGCTACACCTTCGCCGTTGCCTCGGACACCGTGGCGCTCCAGCCCGTGTTGCGCAAGGGCCTCAAGTGGAACGTGGAACGCGACTTCGTTCCCGTGACGATGTTCGGCACGCAACCCATTGTCGTCGCGACGTACAGCGCCTCGCCCTACAAGACCATCAAGGACGTGATCGCCGCCGCCAAGGCGAGCCCCGGCAAGATTGGCTACGCCACCTCGGGGCAGGGCTCGCTCCAGCACCTGGCGGGCGAGCTCCTCGCGCAGACGGCGGGCGTGGACCTCCTGCACATCCCGTACAAGGGCGGCGGGCAGGCCATCACGGACCTGGTTGGCGGGCAGGTGCCCGTGGGCGTCCTCGGGCTCGCGGCCGTGCTGCCCCACGCCAAGTCGGGGCGCGTGCGCATCCTCGCCGTCACCACGAAGACCCGCTCCCCCGCGGTGCCCGATGTGCCCACGCTCGACGAGACGGTGGCCCCCGGCTACGACGTGCGCCAGTGGGCGGGCCTCATGGCGCCGGCCGCGACGCCCGCGGCGGTGCTCGCCCGCATGCAGAAGGAGATCGCGACTTCGCTCGCGACGTCCGCCCTTCGCGAGCGCATCGAGTCGCTCGGCTTCCAGGTCTCGGGAATCTCCGGTGCCGAGTTCGCTGCCTACCTCAGCCGCGAGCGCGACCGGTGGAGCAAGGTGATCGCGGAGCGCAAGCTCCAGCTCGACTGAGCGGACCCCATGGCCAAGCCCCTCAACATCGTCCTCATCCTCGCTGACAACCTGGGCTGGGGGGAACTCGGGTGCTACGGCGGCGGGGCGCTCCGGGGTGCGCCGACGCCGCGCATCGATGCATTGGCCGCCCGGGGCCTGCGCTTCCTCAACTTCAACGTGGAAAGCGACTGCGTGCCCACCCGCTCGGCGCTCATGACCGGCCGGCATCCCATCCGCACCGGCGCGCTGCAATCGGTCCCGGCGGGCCTGCCGCAGGGCATCCACCCCTCCGAGATCACGCTCGCGCAGGCGCTCTCCGCCGCCGGCTATGCCACGGCCATCTACGGCAAGTGGCACCTGGGGGACCGCGCCGGGCGCTTCCCGCACGACCGCGGGTTCGATCACTGGTACGGCATCTCGCGCACCACCAACGAGAGCATGTTCACGGAGTCCATGGGGTTCGACCCGGCCGTGGTGGACATCCCGTTCGTGGAGTCCGGCGAGCGCGGCGAGCCCGTGCGGCGCGTGGCCCCCTACGACCTCGAGATGCGCAGGCGCATCGACGGCGACCTCACGCGCATGGCGTGCGAATTCGTCACCCAGCATGGCCAGGCGGGCAAGCCCTTCTTCCTTTACCTGCCGCTCACGCAGATGCACTACCCGACGCTGCCCCACCGCGACTTCGCCGGACGCACGGGCGCGGGCGACTTCGCCGATTCCATGGTCGAGCTGGACCATCGCGTGGGGGAAGTGATCGACACGGTCGCGAAGGCGGGCCTGGCGGAGGACACCCTCTTCATCTTCGCGAGCGACAACGGCCCCGAGTTCCGCCGCCCGTGGCGAGGCACCGCGGGCCCCTGGAGCGGCACGTACCACACGGCGATGGAAGGGGCGCTTCGCGTGCCGCTCATCATTCGCTGGCCGGGCCGCGTGACGCCGGGAGTCACCGACGAGATGGTGCACGTGACGGACCTCTTCACCACGCTGCTCGCGAACGCGGGCGCCAAGGTGCCCGACGACCGGCCCATCGATGGCCTGGACATCACGCCACTCCTGCTGGGCAAGACCGACAAATCCCCGCGCGAGGGATTCGTCTACTACATCAAGGACCAGCTCCGGGCGATCAAGTGGCGGAACTGGAAGATGCACGTGCTGTGGGAGACGGAGCCCAACACGGGCGTCACGCACCTCGAGGTGCCGTACCTGTTCAATGTCGTGCAGGACCCGAAGGAAGAGACGGACGTGAACAGCACGCAGGGCTGGGTGCGCGGGCCGATGCGCAGGATGCAGATGGCGCTCGAGCAGAGCCTGGAGAAGCATCCGCGCGTGCCGCCGGGGGCGGCGGACGACTGGGTGCCGGGTAAGGCGGGCCGCTGAAGGGCGGCCTGGACTGCCGGGTCACTCCGGGTTCCGCTCAGCGCATCCGGTCACGATTGGGGCAGTTCGCGCAGCCCTCGATTTCCTTGCCGTCCGGGCCCACCACGGCGGGGCCCCCGCAGGAGCCGCGCAGGCACCGGCCGGTCAGGCGGGAGCCGAAGGCCATCGCGCCCACCGCGAAGGCGATGAACACGAAGGTCACCAGGAAGACGGCGACGAGCGTCTCGTCCATGGCGCTCTAGGCCGTCACGCGCACGGCGCCCAGCCGCGCAAATGCGGGGGTCTGCCGGACGTTCAGTTCGCCCCTGTCGCCGCGCTCGATGAAGCACGCCGCCATGTCGCTCTGCGCGGCGTACGCGTGGCCGCGCTCGGCACCCATCACGAAGAGCGCGGTGGCCATCGCATCCGCCCAGCCGCAGTCGCGCGCCACGACGGTGACCGAGGCGAGCCGTCCCGTCACCGGCGCACGCGTGGCAGGGTCGATCTCGTGCGAGTAGCGGCGCCCGTCCTGCTCGAAGTAGATGCGGTAGTCGCCGGAGGTCGCCATGGACAAGCCGTCGAGGGGCACGACGAGGAAGGCCTGCTGCGTGGCGCTGTCGGGACGCTCGATGCCGATGCGCCACGGCTGCCCCTCGGCGTTGCGGCCGCGCACGCGGACCTCTCCGCCGGCTTCCACCAGGTAGTCGGTCGCGCCCAGTTGCTCGAGCGCCTGCGCGGCGGCGTCGACGCCGTAGCCCTTGGCGATGCCCGAGAGGTCGGCGCGCACGCCCTCGCGCGTCTTGGCGAGCGTGCCGGCGCCGCGATCGATGGCGATGGCGCGCCAGTCGATGCGGGAAGCCAGCGCAGCCAGTTCCTGTGCCGGCGGCACGCGCTGCTGCTTCACCGGGCCGAAGCCCCAGGCGTCGACGGCCGGAGCCACCGTGATGTCGAAGGCGCCAGCGGTGGCCTCGGCCACGTCGCGCGCCAGGGCGAAGACATCCAGCGTCGCGCGCGACACCGGCAGGGCTGCCCCCGCGCCGAGGCGATTGAAACGGGAGAGCTCGGAAGTCTCGAGGTAGGTCGACATGCGCGCGACCACGCCCTCCAGTGCGGCGGCGACGGCGGCGGCGGAACGCTTTGCGAGGTCGTCCGCGAGCGGACCGGCAAGTTTCGCGTTCCACACGGTGCCCATGGCCGGGCCCTGGAACGCGACGAGGTTGCGGCGCGACAGGCCAGGGAGCTCGCCGCAACCGGCAAGCAGCGCGCAGGCGCCGAGCGCCTGGATGACGGAGCGGCGGCGGGGGGAGAGCAGGGTGTCCATTTTCATCTCCTTGGCAATCAGGTGCCCGGCCCGCCGGCGAGGCGCACGGCCGCTTCGAAGCGGCCCTCGCCGTGGCGGATGAGCTGGTAGGCAAGATCGCGCATCGACACCAGGCCGTGGGTGTGCGGCCCGTCGATCACGAGCAGGTGGCGGTGGCGATGCACGTACATGAGGGCCAGGGCGGCCTCGAGCGTCGTTCCCGGCGAGACGAAGTGGACGTCGCGCGTCATCACCATCGACAGCAGCGTGCGCTTCGGATCGAGCCCGGCGCGGACCACCCGCATCATCACGTCGCGCTCGGTGAAGATGCCGCCGACCAGCGCATCCTCGGTGCTCACCACCACGGCGCCGATCTCGTTCGTGGCCATCAGTTCCACGGCCTCCGCGACGCTCGCCGAGGCCGGGATCGTGTGCAGCCTGTCCATGCCCCTGTCGCGCAGCGCTTCCATCACGTTCGCTACCGTCATCGTCGCCTCCTCGCCGTCAGCTGCCGAAATCGTCCAGCATGATGTTTTCACGCTCGACGCCGAGATCCAGCAGCATGTCGATCACGGCCTTGGTCATGGGCCCGGGCCCGCACATGTAGTACTCGATGTCCTCGGGTGCCGGGTGGTTCTTCAGGTACTCGTCGTACAGGACCTTGTGGATGAAGCCGGTGTAGCCGGTCCAGTCGTCCTCGGGCAGCGGCTCGGAGAGCGCGAGGTGCCAGCGGAAGTTGGGGTAGTCGCGCGCGATCGCGTCGAACTCGTCCTGGTAGAAGGCCTCCTTGAGGCTCCTCGCGCCGTACCAGTAGGTGGCCTTCCGCGACGTGTGCAGGCGCTGGAACTGGTCGAAGATGTGGGAGCGCATCGGCGCCATGCCGGCGCCACCGCCGACGAAGCACATTTCCGCGCCGGTCTCGCGCGCGAAGAACTCGCCGAAGGGTCCCGAGACGGTCACCTCGTCGCCTTCCTTCAGGTTGAACACCCACGAGCTCATGATCCCCGGCGGGATGTCCTCGCGGTAGCCCGGCGGGAAGCAGATGCGGATGGTGAAGAGGAGGATGCCCTTCTCCATCGGGTAGTTGGCCATCGAGTAGGCGCGCTGGATCGGCTCGGGCGACACCGACTTGAAGCGCCACAGGTCGAACCTGTCCCAGTCGGCGCGGAACGGCTCCTCGATGGCGAAGTCGCGGAAGGAGAGGGCGTGCCCCGGGCACTCCAGCTGCACGTAGCCGCCGGCGCGGAAGGGGACCTCTTCCCCTGCGGGCAGGGCGAGCTTCAGCTCCTTGATGAAGGTGGCCACGTTGCGGTTGGAGATCACGCGGCACTGCCATTTCTTCACGCTGAAGACCTCGGGGGCGATCTCGATCGCCATGTCGCCCTTCACCTTCACCTGGCAGGCGAGGCGGCAGCCGCGCTTGGCCTCGCCGCGCGAGATGTAGCCGGTCTCGGTGGGCAGGAGGTCGCCGCCGCCCTTCTTCACCACCACTTCGCACACGCCGCAGGCGCCCTTTCCGCCGCAGGCGGAAGGGATGAAGATGTGGTTGTCGGCGAGGCTCGCGAGGAGCGTGCTGCCCGCCGGGACCCTGAGCGCCTTGTCCGGGTCGTCGTTGACGGTGATCGTCACCTCTCCCGAAGCCACGAGCTTCGAGCGCGCGGCCATCAGCAGGAACACCAGCGCCAGGATGATGGCGGTGAACATGACGACGCCGAGGACGATTTCGGTCATGGCCAGGCCCTAGAGCTGGATCCCCGAGAAGATCATGAAGGCGACCGAGATCAGGCCCGCGGTCACGAAGGTGATGCCGAGGCCGCGCAAGCCGGCCGGAACGTTGGAATAGGAGAGCTTCTCGCGCACCGCGGCCATGGCGACGATGGCGATCGCGAAGCCCAGCCCCGATCCGACCCCGAACACGATGCTCTCCCCGAAAGCGTAGTCGCGCTCCTGCATGAAGAGGGAGCCGCCCAGGATCACGCAGTTCACGGCGATGAGCGGCAGGAACACCCCCAGCGTCGTGTAGAGCGCGGGCGCGAACTTCTCGACCGCCATTTCCACCACCTGGGTGGCGGCGGCGATGGTGCCGATGAAGAGGATGAAGGCGAGGAACGTGAGATCCACCCTGGCGAGCGCCGGCGAGACCCACCCGAGCGCGCCTTCCTTGAGCAGGTGGGTGAGGATGAGATTGTTGAGCGGCACGGTGAGCGCCTGCACGAACACCACGGCCACGCCGAGGCCGAACGCCGTCTCCACCTTCTTCGAGCAGGCGAGGAAGGAGCACATGCCCAGGAAGAAGGCGAGCGCCATGTTCTCGAGGAAGATCGAGCGGATGGCGATGTTGATGTAGTGTTCCATGGCGTTGGTTTCCGGCTCGTTGCGCGTCTACTTGTTGTCTTCCTTCTTGACGGCTCGTTCCTCGACCACGTCCTGCAGTTCGGGCTTCAGCGTCTTCAGCAGCCAGATCAGCCCGGCGATGATGAAGAGCCCAGAGGGCGCGAGGAGCATCATGCCGTTGGGCACGTACCAGCCGCCGTCCTTGGCCAGCGGCAGGACGACGTAGCCGAACACCTTCCCGGCCCCCAGCAATTCGCGCACGAACCCGGTGAGCAGCAGGACGAGGCCGTAGCCCAGCCCGTTGCCGATGCCGTCCAGCGCCGAGGCGAACGGCGGGTTCTGCATGGCGTAGCCCTCCGCGCGCCCCATCACGATGCAGTTGGTGATGATGAGGCCGACGAAGACGCTC
>CAZOIB010000316.1:0-7918 GCA_964579785.1 uncultured Lysobacter sp.
AGCGCCACGACCTGAAGGCCATCGCGGCCAAGCTGCGCCTGGGCATCTCCGGCGGCGCGGCGATCCCGGTGGAGGTGATGCGCCGCTTCGAGGAGCGCTTCGGCATCGTCATCCTCGAGGGCTACGGGCTGTCGGAGACGAGTCCCGTGGCCACCTACAGCTACCTCGATTTTCCGCGCATCCCGGGCAGCGTCGGCAAGGCCATCACCGGCACGCAGGTGCGGATCGTGGACGAGCACGGCGTGCCCGTGCCGCCGGGCCAGCCGGGCGAGATCGTGATCCGCGGCCACAACGTGATGAAGGGCTACTACCGCCGGCCCGCGGAAACGGCTGCCGCGATCCGCGACGGCTGGTTCCACACCGGCGACATCGGGAAGATGGACGCGGATGCCAATTTCTACGTGGTCGACCGCCTCAAGGACATGGTCATCCGCGGCGGCTTCAACGTCTATCCGCGCGAGCTCGAGGAGGTGCTGATGACCCACGAGGCCATCGCGATGGTCGCCGTGATCGGCGTGCCGCACGAGACCCACGGCGAGGAGGTGAAGGCGGTGGTGGTGCTGCGGCCCGGGAAGCAGGCCACGCCGGAGGCGATCATCGCCTGGTGCAAGGAGCGCATGGCCGCCTACAAGTACCCGCGCATCGTGGAGATCGTCGCGTCGTTGCCGATGACGGCCACCGGCAAGATCCTCAAGCGCGCGCTGAAGACGCCATGACCCGCCCCACCGCCATCGTCGCCGAGGACGAGCCGATCCTGCGCCAGCAGCTCGAGGCGAAGCTCGCGAAGATCTGGCCGGAGCTCGAGATCATCGCGGCCGTGGAGGATGGCGCCGCGGCGCTGGAGGCGCTCGAGGATCGCGCCCCGGACTTCATGTTCCTCGACATCCAGATGCCGGAGATGACGGGCGTGGAGGTGGCGCGCCACGTCGGCAGCCGCGCGCACGTGGTCTTCGTCACCGCCTACGACCAGTACGCGATCCAGGCCTTCGAGACCGGGGCGGTCGACTACCTCCTCAAGCCCTGCACCGACGAGCGCCTCGCCATGACGGTCGAGCGGCTGAAGGCCAAGCTCGCGAGCCCGCCGCCGGACCTCGGGGCCATCGCCGCGCAGCTCGCCACGCAGTTGCGCGGCGGCGCTCCCAGGGAGAAGCTGCAGTGGATCAAGGCGAGCTTCGGGCAGAACCTGCGCCTGATTCCCGTGGCCGAGGTGCTCTTCTTCCAGTCGGACGAGAAATACACCCGCGTGGTGACGGCGGAGTCCGAGGCGCTCATCAAGACGCCCATCCGCGAGCTCCTCGACGGCCTCGACCCCGACGTCTTCTGGCAGGTCCATCGATCCGCCATCGTCAACGTGAACGCCATCGCCGCCGTGACGCGCGACTTCCGCGGCCAGGCGCACATCAGGATCAAGGGCAAGGAAGAAACCCTCACCGTCTCCCGCATCTACTCCCACCTCTTCAAGCAGATGTGAAAAGCAAGGCACATGATCTACGAACTGGATGACCGCAAGCCCGTCCTCGAAGGCGACAACTTCGTCGCCCCCAATGCCGCCGTCATCGGCTCGGTGCTGATGAAGAAGGGCGCCAGCGTCTGGTGGGGGTGCACCCTGCGCGGCGACAACGAGCTCATCACGCTGGGCGAGAACGTGAACGTCCAGGACGGCTCGGTGATCCACACCGACCTCGGCATCCCGGTCGTGCTCGCGAGGAACGTGAGCGTGGGCCACATGGTGATGCTGCACGGCTGCACGATCGGCGAGAACTCCCTCATCGGCATCGGCGCCATCATCCTCAACCGCGCCGTGATCGGGAAGAACTGCCTCATCGGCGCCGGCGCCCTCGTGCCGGAAGGCAAGCACATTCCCGACGGCTCGCTGGTGTTGGGCGTGCCCGGCAAGGTCGTGCGCCACCTGACTCCCGAGGACATCGCCAACAACGCCTGGATCGCGGAGCACTACGTGGAGCGCGCCGGTGCCTACCGCAAGGGGCTGAAGCCTGTCGGCTGACGCCGCCCGCCATCGCGGGGCCCTCGTCGTGTGGGCGCTGCTGGTCGCCTACGCGAGCCTCTATCCGTTCGTGCCGCTGCGGCCGCCGGGGCCCGACGCGCTGGCGATCTTCCTGCGGCCGAAGGTGCTGCTGGAATTCGACATGGCGCTCAATGCGGCGGCCTATGCGCCGCTGGGCGCGATCGCCTGCCTCATCCTGCGTCCCGCGAATGCCCCCTGGGGAGCGCGCGCCAAGGCCGTGGCGTGGTGCGCGGCCTGGAGCCTTGCCATGGAGGCGATGCAGCTGGTGGTCCCGACGCGCGTGGCCTCCCTGTACGACGTGGCCGCGAACACGACGGGCGCCTTCGTCGGCACGCTCCTCTTCGCGGAGCCGATCCATGCGCTGGCCGCGCGTCCGCTGGCACAGGTGCGCGAGAGGCTGGTGATCGGCGGAGGCTGGGGCGATGCCGGGCTGGTCCTCGTCACGCTGTGGCTGCTCGCGCAGTTGAATCCCGCGCTGCCGTTCTTCGAGGCCGGCAACATCGGCGGCGAGGGCGCGCCCGAGCCCGGCGAATTCCTCGTCACCGCCGGCTCGGTGGCGCTGTCGGTGGCCGGCTTCGGGTTCTTCGTCTCGGTGGTCCTCAGGGGTCCGGCGGGAGCGCTGCGCTGGACGCTGCTGCTGCTCACCGCGGCGCTGTGGTGCAAGTTCGCCATGGCCTCGGTGATGCTGAAGCCGCATCTCTCTCCGGAATGGGTCACCGAGGGCCGGGTCATCGGCCTCGTGGCAGGGCTGGCCGCCTTCGCGCCGCTGCGCCGCCTGGGAAGGACCCCGCGCATCTACCTCGCCATCGTGCTGACGCTCGCGGGCGCGCTCCTCGCGAAGATCTTCGGCGCCTACAGCGCGCTGGGCGACTTCCTGCGCCTTTTCCACTGGCCCTACGGGCAGCTCGCCACCTTCGCCACGCTCACGCGCTGGATCCACGAGGCCTGGCCGGTGCTGGCGCTCGCGTGGCTCATCGCGCTCTTCCTCCGGCGGCGCGACGAGCCGCTACAATGACGCCCCGCACGACGGAGTCCGCATGACCTACTTCAAGCACCACGTGTTCTTCTGCCAGAACCAGCGCGAGGCGCCCGAAAAGTGCTGCGCCAATCACGGGGCGGCGGACCTGCGCGGTTACTGCAAGGGTCGCGTCAAGGCGCTGGGCCTTGCCGGGGAAGGCAAGGTGCGCGTGAACCAGGCCGGCTGCCTCGACCGCTGCGAGGAAGGCCCGTGCCTGGTGATCTATCCCGAGGGCACCTGGTACACCTACGTGGACCAGGCGGACATCGACGAGATCATCACCGAGCACCTGGTGCACGGCCGCGTGGTCGAGAGGCTGAAGATTTGACCGCGGCCGAGACGCACCGCGCCACCATCGAGGGGCCGGCCGGCGAGATCGAGATCGCGTACACATTGCCGGCACACGCCGCGGCCATCGCGGTGGTCGCGCACCCGCATCCGCTCTTCGGCGGCGCCATGGACAACAAGGTCGTCACCACCGTCGCGAAGGCGCTGGTCGACGCGGGGGCGGCCACGTTCCGCTTCAACTTCCGGGGCGTCGGAGCAAGCGAGGGCCGGCACGACGAAGGGCGCGGCGAAACCGACGACTTCCTCGAGGTGGCGGCGCACGCGGCGCGCGCCATCGGCGAGCTGCCCCTGTGGATGGCGGGCTTTTCGTTCGGCGGCGGCGTGGCCTTGCGCGCGAGCGGTCGCGTGGACTTCACCCGCCTCGTGCTGGTGGCGCCGGCCTTGCGCCGCATCACCGGGCACGGCCTGGGCGAGCCCCCGGACCCCGATGACCCCAATCTCGGCACGCCGGGCAGGCACACCTCCGCCAACACGATCATCGTGCACGGGGACCGGGACGAGACGACGCTGCTGGCCGACTCCCTGGCGTGGGGCGCGGTGCGCGACGTGCCGGTGCTGGTGGTGCCGGGCGCGGACCACTTCTTCCACCGCAAGCTGCCCATGATCCGCGACGTCGTCGGGCGCCTCGCGCGGCCGGGCGTCTAGGCCGATGGCGATCCTCGATGCGCAGGCCGTCCGCAAGTCCTACGACGGGCGGGAGGTTGTCGCGGGGATCGACCTGTCGCTGCGCAAGGGGGAGTGCTACGGGTTGCTCGGCCCCAACGGCGCAGGCAAGACGACCACGCTGCGCATGCTGCTCGGGCTCACGGCGCCGGACAGCGGCACCATCGACCTGCTCGGGCACCCGGTGCCGCAAGCCGCGCGCGAGGGCCGCATCCGCGTGGGCGTCGTGCCGCAGATGGACAACCTCGATCCCGACTTCACGGTGAGCGAGAACCTGCTGGTCTACGGCCGCTACTTCGGGATGACGCAGGCGGAAGTGGCCGCGCGGCTGCCGAAGCTCCTCGAATTCGCGGCGCTGGAGACGCGGGGCGATTCGCGCATCCAGGCGCTCTCGGGCGGGATGAAGCGCCGCCTCGTGCTGGCGCGCGCCCTCGTGAACGACCCGGAGCTCATCTTCCTCGACGAACCCACGACCGGCCTCGACCCGCAGGCGCGCCACCTCATGTGGGAGCGCCTGCGCCTGCTGCTGCGCCAGGGCAAGACGATCCTCCTCACCACGCACTTCATGGACGAGGCCGAGCGCCTGTGCGACCGCCTCGCGATCATCGACCACGGGAGGATGCTGGCCGAGGGCACGCCGCCCGCGCTCATCGCCGAGCACATCGAGCCGGAGGTGGTCGAGGTCTACGGCGAGGGCGTGGAGGCCTGGTTCGGCGGGCACGCGCAGGCGCTCGCGGCCCGCGCCGAGATGCACGGCGAGACCGCCTTCTGCTACCTGCAGGGCGCGGAGGCGCTGGTCGCGAACCTCAAGGGCTACCCGCACCTGCGCTTCCTGCACCGCCGCGCCAACCTCGAGGACCTCTTCCTCAAGCTGACCGGCCGGGACATGCGCGAATGATCGAGGCGCTCCTCTCCGGACGCTGGGTCGCCGTGTGGCGGCGCAACTACCTCGTGTGGCGCAAGCTCGCCGCGGCGAGCATCGCCGGCAACATCATCGACCCGCTCTTCTACCTGCTCGGCTTCGGGCTGGGCTTCGCCACCATGATTCCCGAGGTGGAGGGCGTGAAGTACATCGCCTTCCTCGCCGGCGGCACCATCTGCTACACGACGATGCTGGCGGCGTCCTTCGAGGCGCTCTACTCGGGCTTCGCGCGCATGCACGTGCAGCGCACCTGGGAGGGGATCATGAACGCGCCGGTCTCGCTCGAGGACGTGGTGCTCGCCGAGTGGGTCTGGGCCGCCTCGAAGAGCCTGCTCTCGGGCACGGCGATCCTGCTGGTGGCCATCGCGCTGGGCCTGTCGCAGTCGTGGACGATGGCGCTCATCGTGCCGCTCGCATTCCTCATCGGCCTCTCGTTCGCGGGCATGGGCCTGGTGATGACCGCCATCGCGAGGAGCTACGACTTCTTCACCTACTGGTTCACGCTCGTGCTCACGCCGCAGATGCTCCTGTGCGGCGTGTTCTTCCCGATCTCGGGGCTGCCTCCGTGGGTGCAGGCGATCGCCTCGGCGCTGCCGCTCACGCACGCCGTCGCCATCGGCCGGCCGCTCTTCCTGGGGCAGTGGCCGCAGGATGGCCTGCTGCACGCGGCCGTACTTGCGGCGTGGGGCGTGGCGGGTTTCGCGATCGCGCTGCGGCTGTTGCGCCGGCGCTTGCTCGCCTAGGGGCGCTTGCGCGCGGCCGGCGCGGCCACCGGCACCGGGAAGAGCACCTTCACCAGCGCCTCGCGGTTCTTCACCGCGTCCGCGAGCGTGTACTTGCCGAGCGCGGCATAGAAAGCCTTCACGGCCTCGGCCAGCGCGAACTTGAGCTGGCAATCCGCCGTGATCGAGCAGCAGTTGGTCCGCGGCTCGAAGCACTCGGCCGGCACGTCGCCGCCTTCGGTCGTCTTCACCACCTCGCCGATGTTGATGTCGGCGGGCGTGCGGGCGAGGGCGAGCCCGCCGCCGCGGCCGCGCGTGTTCACCAGGTAGCCCTCGCGGCCCAGGAAATGCACGACCTTCGTGAGGTGGTGCTCGGAGATGCCGTAGGCCGCGGCGATGCCGGCGATGGTGGCGCGCCCTTCCGGGTGCGCGGTCACGTAGATGAGCACGCGCAGGCTGTAGTCGGTGAACAGGGTGAGGCGCATATCCTGCATCCTACATCCCGCTTTGCATTCCCGCACCCCCGCCGGAGCAAAAGACAAGGGCCGCGCGAGCGGCCCTTGCGGTCGGGAGAACGGTCCCGCAAGTCACTTGTACTTGATCGTGCAGCCGTACGGGGCGTTCGACGCGTTGCTCACCGGCTTGCCGGCCTTCAGCTCGTCGAGGGCGGCGACCACGTAGTTCTTCGCGACCTTCACCTCGGCGACGTCGGTGCCGCGCTTGTCGTCGATGGCGCCGTTGTAGACCACCTTGCCGCTGGGATCGATCACGTACATGTGCGGCGTCACCTTGGCGCCATAGGCGAGGCCGACCTTGCCCGGCTCGTCCATCACGAAGCGCGTCGGGGCGGCGCCGAAGTCGCCCAGCGCCTTGGTGAGGGCGGCGGGCGCCTGGTAATCCTGGTGGCCGGCGTTGGTGGAGTTGACCGTGAGCCAGACGACGTCGGCTCCGTACTTCTTCTGCAGCGCCTGCATGTTGCCGCTCTTGTAGTGCTTCTGCACGAACGGGCAGCCGAAGTTGTGCCATTCGAGCACCACCGTCTTGCCCTTGTAGTCGGCGAGGCTCACGGGCTTGCCCGAGAGGTCGGTGGCGGTGAAGGCGGGAGCGGGCTGGCCGACGACGGCGGCGGCGAACGCCGATGCGGTGAACGCGGAAGCCAGGGCTGCCGCGAGCAGGGACGTTTTCTTCATGGAGTCTCCAGGGATCAGTGGTTGGCGAGGTTGGCTGTGGCTGCCGGCTTCGCTGCAGGCAGCTTCGAAATCTCGTCGACGACGAGGGAAGCGGTGAGCACCTCGGGCAGCAGCTTGGGCTGCGACTGTCCGGGCGCGTAAAGGGCATAGACGGGAAGGGCGTTGCGGCCCAGTTCGGCCAGCGCCGCGGTGATGCGCGGGTCGTGATTGGTCCAGTCGGCCTTGAGCGCGACCACGCCACGCGCGGCGAGCGCCCTGACGACCTCGTCGCGATTGAGTGCGACGCGCTTGTTGACCTGGCAGGTGACGCACCACGCGGCGGTGAAGTCGACGAACACCGGCGTGCCTGCGGCGCGCAGCTGCGCGAGCTTCTCGGGCGACCACGTCTGCCACGGGATCTCGCCCGACTTCACCGTCGCAGCCCGCGCCTCGCCCGGCGCCGCGGCAGGCTCCGGCCAGGCGAGCCACAGCCCGGCCATGGCGAAGAGCGCGGCGAAGACGAAGCGCGCGAGGCTCTCGGAGCGCGCCCAGCGACCGTAGATCCACGCGCCGATGCCCAGCACCAGGAGCCCCGCGAGGAGGGCCAGCACCGCGTCGTTGCCGGCCTGCGCACCGAGCACCCAGGCGAGCCAGATGACGGTGGCGAAGAGCGGGAAGGCCATGACCTGCTTGAACGTCTCCATCCACGGTCCGGGCCTGGGCAGGCGCTTGAGCGTCCCCGGGAAGAACGAGAGCAGGAGTACCGGCAGCGCCATGCCCACGCCGAGCATCGCGAACACGGCGAGCGACACCGCGGCGGGCTGCGCGAGCGTGAAGCCGACCGCCGCGCCCATGAAGGGCGCCGTGCACGGCGTGGCCACGACCGTCGCGAGGACGCCGGCCAGGAATGCGTCGGCGTAGCGGCCCTGCGCGGAAAGGTCGGAGGTGAGCGACTGCGCGAAGCCGCCCCACTCGAACAGCCCGAAGAGGTTCAGCGCCATCAGGAAGAAGAGCGCGGCCAGCAGCGTCACGAAGGCCGGCGACTGCAGC
>CAZOIB010000317.1:0-11486 GCA_964579785.1 uncultured Lysobacter sp.
TGGGCTGCGGGTTCACTTCGATCACGCGCGCGCCGGCCTCGAGCGCAATGACGGGCAACGTGGCGGCTGGCTCCACGACGGGGGACGAGCCCACACACAGGAAGACGTCACAGGACTGCGCGGCAGCATACGCAGCCGCGAGCGCCTCCGCCGGGAGACTCTCACCGAACCAGACGACGTCGGGGCGCAGGAGCGAGCCGCACAGGGGACAGGTCGGCACGCCATCGCCCGCGGGCCAGTCGGCGACCGGGTGATGGAGTTCGAAACACTTCACGCGCCGGATGTTGCCGTGCAGCTCGACCACGCGCCGGCTCCCCGCGGCATGATGCAGGCCGTCGACGTTCTGGGTGATGAGCGTGAAGTCCGCGCCGCGGCGTGCGCAGGCGGACTCGATCGCGACGAGCGCCCGGTGGCCGGCATTCGGGGCCGCCTCGGCAACCTTCGTACGCCGCCAGGCATACCAGTCCCAGACGAGCCGGGGATTGGCCGCGAAGGCTTGCGGAGTCGCGAGCTCCTCGGGACGGAAGTTTTCCCACAGTCCGGTGAGGGCATCGCGAAACGTGGGAATGCCCGACTCGGCAGAGATGCCGGCGCCGGTGAGGACGACAACGGCAGTCGCATGGGCAACCAGGTCGCGGGCGCCTTCGGGATCGCGATCCAGGGACATATCCACTCGGCGTTCGTGTTCTATTCCGCCAATCTACCGCAAGCGGTTCACGGGGAGGTCGGAGGCTTTTCGTGGAGGAAGCTCCGCAACGAAGTGCCGGACTTGAATCAGTTCAAGAAAGACGCGTGCCGCCGGACATTTCGAGAACCTCGCCGGATCTGGGGAGTCACTTCCCGGACATCGTCACGCTCAAGAGGCCAAACCCATGAGAGTCCTTCCTTCCCTTGTCACCGCCATCACACTTGCCACGCTGAACCTTTCAGGTGCGGCAATCGCCGCCGACCCCCATGCACATGATCATGGCTCGGCACCGGCGAAGCTGCAGCTTGACCATGGAAAGAAGTGGCCAACGGACGCCGCCCTGCGCCGCGGCATGGAAGCCATACGCGGGGCCGTGCGCGGCGCACCGGCTCCGCTGCACAAGGGCAACGCGAAGCCGGGGGACTACGCCGATCTCGGCAAGCGCGTCGAGTCAGAGGTCGGCCGCATCGTGCAGGAGTGCAAGCTGCCGCCGGAGGCGGATGCGCAACTGCACCTCGTGGTTGCCGAACTGATCGCCGGGGCCGATGCGATGAAGGGCGCGAAGGATCCCAAGGCAGGCCGCGCAGGGCTCGTGAAGGTGGATGGCGCCCTGAAGAGCTACGCGAAATACTTCGACCACCCGAACTGGACCGTGGCCCCGAAATAGCGCCACGCAATCAATGTAACAATGGGGCCGGGTTCACGAACCCGACCCCAAATCTTCATGCTGCCCCTAGACGGAATCCGCGTACTCGACTTTTCCACGCTGCTGCCGGGGCCGCTGGCGAGCCTGGTCCTTGCCGAGGCCGGCGCGGAAGTGATCAAGGTGGAACGACCGGGGGGCGAGGACATGCGCCGCTATGCTCCGTTCGTGGATGGCGCAAGCGTCAACTTCGCGCTCCTCAATCGCGGCAAGACCTCGCTCGATGTCGACCTGCGCGCAGCCGGCGCCGCGGCACGGCTTCTCGACCTCGCGCCGACCATCGACATCGTTCTCGAGCAGTTCCGGCCCGGCGTGATGGCGAAGATGGGGCTGGGGTTCGAGCGGTGGCGCGAGGCGAACCCGAAGATCATCTACTGCGCCATCACCGGCTACGGGCAGGACGGTCCGCTGGCGAAGGCCGCCGGACACGACCTCAACTACCAGGCGCGCACGGGGCTCCTCGGGCTGTGCGCCGGCAGCGACGGCACGCCGGGCATGCCCGCGATCCTGGCCGGCGACATCGCCGGTGGCTCGTGGCCCGCCGTCGTCAACATCCTCCTGGCGCTGCGGCGCCGCGACCGCACCGGCGAGGGCTGCTACATCGACATCGCGATGGCGGAAAACCTCTTCACCTTCCTCTTCTGGGGGCTCGCCGCCGGAAGCGCGAGCGGCGCGTGGCCCGAGGCGGGCAAGGCGCTCTTCACCGGGGGATCGCCGCGCTACGGCATCTACGCCACGTCGGACGGCCGTCACCTCGCCGTCGCCCCGCTGGAGGACAAGTTCTGGAGCGCGTTTTGCGAGGTGATCGCACTGCCCGCGCCGTATCGCGACGATGCGAAGGACCCGGGCGCGACGCGGGCGGCAGTAGCCGAACGCCTCGGCGCGAGTCCCGCCGCGCACTGGGAGGCGCTCTTCGAGAAGGCCGATTGCTGTGTGAGCGTCGTGCGCACGCTCGAGGAGGCGGTGCGCGACCTGCACTTCCGCGCGCGCGGCGTGTTCGGCCGCAACGTCTCGATCCCGGGGCACGTTTGGCCTGCGCTCCCTCTTCCCCTCGCCTCGCCGCTGCGGCGCAGCGACGCCACCGTGCCCGCCCCCGATTCCCCGATCGGACTTCCCGCAGGAGAAGGAAAATGACCGTGTCGCAGCCCGTCGTCATCGCGGTGGCCATCACCGGCTCGGTGCCGCGCAAGAAGGACAACCCGGCCGTCCCGGTGACGCCCGCGGAGCAGGTCGAATCGACGCACCAGGCCTGCGAGGCCGGGGCGACGCTGGTGCACATCCACGTGCGCAATCCCGACGAGTCGTCCGGCTCCGACCCGGCGCTCTTCGCCCAGGTGCAGGAGGGCGTGCGGAAGCACTGCCCGGGGATGATCATCCAGTTCTCCACGGGCGGGCGCGGGCGCGAGGCGAGCCAGCGCGGCGCGATGCTCCACCTGCGGCCCGACATGGCCTCGCTCGCCACGGGCTCGGTCAACTTCGCGTCGATGATCTACGAGAACCCGCCGGACTTCATCGACGTGCTCGCCAGGGAAATGCTGGAGAAGGACATCAAGCCGGAGTGCGAGCTGTTCGACCTGGCGATGCTCTACAACGCCGCCGACCTGGTGAAGCGCGGGCTCCTGAAGTCCCCGCCGCACGTGCAGTTCGTGATGGGCATCAAGGGGGCGATGCCGGCGCGGCGATCCGTGCTCGAGTTCCTTCTCTCCGAGATGCGCGCCGTGCTGCCCGGCGCCACCTGGACCGCGGCCGGCGTTGCGCGCCACCAGTTCGAGGTGGCGCAGTGGGCCCTGGAGCTGGGCGGCCACTGCCGCACGGGACTCGAGGACAACATCCGCTTCGACGAGACGCGGCTCGCGGCGAGCAACGCCGAACTCGTGCGCAAGATCGTCGACGCCTGCGGCCGTTACGGGCGGCGCCCCGCTACCCCGGCAGAAGCGCGCCGGCTGCTCGGGCTGCGCCCGGCCTGACCGCATTCGCGCGTTCAGCCCTTCACCACGTCTCTCGTCGCCTGTTGCAGGGCCTTGCGCAGGAAGCGGTGCCCGGGATCGCGGTCGCGGCCCTGGTGCCACAGCATTCGCACCGGTGACGGCCCGCCGTGCGGCGCGTCCCGCACGACCTCCAGTCCGAGCATCTTGCGCGCCATTTCCGCCATGCTGCCGGGGACTATCCCCAGCAAGTCCGAGGCCGCGGCGACCATGAAGACCTCGAGGATTTCCGAGACCTCGAGCTCGTAGCGCAGGTCCAGCGAGCGCATGTCAGCCACGGTGTCCGGAAGGCGGCTCGATTCGGAGCGCGGGCGAAGGCGAACGTACTTCTGTTCCCGGAGAAACTTGCGGGTGACGCGACCGCGCAGCACAGGGTGGCCCTTGCGCGCCGCGATGACCACGTTGTCGCGGAACAGCACCTCCTCGCGGAAGTGCTCTCCCGCCGCGGGCAGCCAGTCGATCGCGACATCGACCCGCCCCTCGCGCAATCCCTGCTCGAGGCCCGCTGGTCGCGACTGCGTATTGAAGCCCACGCGTACGCCCGGTGCGCCATGGCGCAATTGCTCGAGAAGTCGCACGGCGATCATCGGCCCGAGCGGATGCGGGATCGCCACGAAGAACTGCCGCTCGGAAGTCGCGGCGTCGAACCCGCGCGTCTGCGTCACGGCTTCGCGGACCAGCCCCAGCGCGGGCCGCGTCTTTTCGTAGACGGCATCCGCCGTCGGCGTGGGCGTGACGCCGCGGGCGTGGCGTATGAAGAGCTCGTCCTTGAAGAGCACGCGCAGCCGCGCCAGCGCGTGGCTCACCGCGGATTGCGTGATCGCGAGCCGCAGCGCCGCCCGCGACAGGCTGCGCTCCTCGTAGGCCGCCTCGAACACCGGCAGCAGGTTGAGGTCGACCGACCGTATGTTGAGCATGGTTCATATCACCTATCGTGTTTCTTCAGTATTCGGAATATATCACGCGCCCCAGAATGACGGTCATGAACAACGCACACGACAGGGGAGCACGATGAAGATCATTCTCATGGGCACGCACTTCAAGCCCGAACGGTATGGCGGCTGGCACCTCATCTCCGCCATCGACGAGGTGGCGTCCGAGCCGGCCGGCGCGACGTCCCCGGACGCGGGCGTCACGCCCCCTGCGCTCACGCGGCTTCCGCCGTGGATGGCCGACGACCACCACTACGTGCGCACCTCGAAGGGGCTGGAGGAATTCCGCGGCATCGTCGCCGGCTTCATCGAGTCGAACCGCGGTCCCAATGCCACGCGCAAGGTGGTGTTCAACCTGAACGGGCGGTCCCAGCCGCTTCCCTTCGACTACGTGAAGGTGATCGTGGACGAGTTCCGCACCCGGGCGATGCACGACCCGATCGAGGTCGTGGTGTTCGCGAACCTCGCCGGGTAGGCGGACTCGCGCGGGCGGCCGCTACTCGACCGTCACGCTCTTGGCGAGGTTGCGCGGCTTGTCCACGTCGGTGCCGCGCCTGAGCGCCGTGTGGTAGGCGAGGAGTTGCACCGGGATCGTGTGCACGACGGGGGAAAGGAGCCCCGCGTGGCGGGGGGTGCGGATCACGTGCACGCCCTCGCTTTCGGAAAAGTGGCTGTCGAGATCGGCGAACACGTAGAGCTCGCCGCCGCGCGCGCGCACCTCCTGCATGTTGCTCTTCACCTTCTCCAGCAGCGAGTCGTTGGGTGCGATGACCACCACCGGCATCATGGCATCGACCAGCGCCAGCGGGCCGTGCTTGAGTTCGCCGGCCGCGTAGGCCTCGGCGTGGATATAGGAGATTTCCTTGAGCTTCAGCGCCCCTTCGAGCGCCACGGGATAGTGCAGGCCACGGCCCAGGAACAGCGCGTGCTCGCGCGTCGCGAAGCGCTCGGCCCAGGCCTGGATCTGCGGCTCGAGGTTGAGCGCGTGCTGGATGCTTCCCGGAAGGAAGCGCAGCTGCGCGATCGCGTCCGCCTCGGCCTGCGCGCTCAGCCGGCCCTGCGCCTTCGCCAGCGCCAGCGTGAGCGTGAAGAGCGATACCAGCTGCGTGGTGAAGGCCTTGGTCGAGGCCACGCCGATTTCCATGCCGGCGCGCGTATAGAACACGAAGCGGGAGGCGCGCGGAATGGCGCTCTCGCGGACGTTGCAGATGGAGAGCGTCCTCGCGTGCCCCAGCTCCCTGGCGCGTTTCAAGGCCTCCATCGTGTCCAGCGTCTCCCCCGACTGCGAGATGGTCACGACGAGCTGGCGCGGATCGGGAATCGAGTCGCGATAGCGGTACTCGTGCCCCAGCTCGACGTTGCACGGCACCTTCGCGATGGCCTCGAGCCAGAAGCGCGCCACCAGGCCGGCGTAGTAGCTGGTGCCGGAGGCAAGGATGAGCACGCCATCGGCGTCGCGGAATGCCGCGGAGGCACCCTCGCCGAAGAGGCCTTCCACGTCGATGCCGCCGTCGATGACGGCCTCCAGCGTGTCGGCCACGGCGCGCGGCTGCTCGTGGATCTCCTTCTGCATGTAGTGGCGATAGGGCCCGAGATCCACGGCGGCGGCGGAGAGGTCGCTCACGTACACCTGCCGCTCGACCGGCTGCCCGGTGCGGTCCACCACCAGCACGCGGTCGCGATGCAGCGCGACCACGTCGCCGTCCTCGAGATAGACCACCCGCCGCGTCTCGGCGATGATCGCGGAAACGTCGGAGGCGAGGAAATTCTCTCCCTCGCCCAGTCCGACCACGAGCGGGCAACCCATGCGCGCGCCGGTGATCGTGCCGGGATCCGCGAGAGCCACGACGCCGATGGCATAGGCGCCCCGCAAGTCCGCCGCCGTCTTCTGCGTGGCCACGAAGAGGTCACCGGTCGCCTTGAAATAGTGGTGCACCAGATGGGCGATGACCTCGGTGTCGGTCTGCGACTCGAAGGCATAGCCCAGGCCGAGCAGGCGGGCGCGTTGCTCCTCGTGGTTCTCGATGATGCCGTTGTGGACGACCGCGATCTCGCCGCAGGAGACGTGCGGGTGCGCATTGGGTTCGGTCACCCCGCCATGCGTGGCCCACCGGGTGTGGGCGATGCCGACGATGCCGGTGAGGTTCTCCTCCCGCACGGCGCTTTCCATCTCCGCCACGCGGCCCACGCGGCGAACGCGCCGGATGCCGCCGTCGAGCACCGCGATTCCGGCCGAGTCATAGCCGCGGTACTCCAGGCGCCTGAGGCCCTCCGTGAGGACGGGAACGATGTTGCGACTGGCAATGGCAGCGACGATTCCGCACATGGGGCCGATTTTCGCACGAAAAATGAAGCCCTCCGCGGCAACGCCGGGGAGGGCTGAATGCAGGGACCATGCTCTTGGCCTCACGCCCTGCGGATGTCGGGAGAGGAGGAGCCCCGCGCATCTGTGTCCCACATTACGCGGTCAGCGGCGGCGGCGCGGCGACGCGCTCCACAGCGCAAGTGCGGAATATTCGGCAGGCCTTCCTTCAGGGAGCCCCCGAGCCGGGCGGGGGACGGCGGGACGCCCAGCTCGAAAGCAGCGCGGCCAGAAGCGTCGCCATGGGCGCCGCCATCGGCACGTACCAACCCGACCACAGAGCGGCGAGCGCCGCCGTCGCGGCGCCGGCCGCGGCAAGCGCCATGGCTGTCAGGGCGAGCGGGGCAGCCACCAGCGAGAGGAGCGCCGCAGCGCCGATCGCGATCGCGAGGAGGGGCAAGGGCACCGCGCGCAGCGGGCGGCCGTGCAACAGCGTCCGCAGCGTCTGTGCATGGGCCAGCACCGCGGGCGGGGCGGGCGTCGGCGGTTCCCATCCCGCCATGGCCACCGGCTGCCGCACGCGATCGCCCGGCCCGGATACGGGTGCGATGAACACGATCCGGTCCCGGAAGAGCCGCTCGAGGGCCTTGTCGTCGCGGATCTCGAGCAGCTTGCGCGCCGGGATGTCGCGGTAGGCCGGCCCCAGGGCATAGTCGATGAGGCCTTCCTCGCAGCGCCCACCCAGAACCTCGCAAAGCCAGCCGGCCGCTGTCGGCCAGCGCCCTTGCTGCGTCGGCAGCGCGAGGACCACCTGCCGCACCACGCCATCCTCGTCGCGCGGCAGCAGCGTGAAGGCGAGTGCCCGGGAATCGATCTCGCGCAGCAGGCGTTCGTGGATGGGAACGACCTCGCGCCGGGAATCGACGGCCATTCCGACCACCAGCGGTGCCGCCGTCTGCGCAACCGCCAGTCCGGCAGCCAGGGCGTCGTCGAAACCCGCCAGCGCGCCGTCCAGCGATGCGCGCGGCAGCGGCGCGAGCAATGCGACGGCACGGGGGCGTCCGCGGGCAACGCGCACGAGGATGTCGGGAAGCTTGCGCAGGCCCGGGCCGATGGGATCGACGCCCGGGGAGACCGCGCTGGCATCGTCGAGCGCCACGACGATGATGTCGTCGGGTGCCGCTCTGGGCCCGATGGCGCGCAGGATCCCGAATCCTGCATCGAGCATGAGGAGACTCGCGCTCTCTCCCCACGGCGAAAGATGGAAGGCGAGGCCGGCCAGCGCCAGCGCCGCGGCCACGAAGGATGCCGCGAAGCTGGAATCGCGCAGGCTGGAGGGCACGGTGCCGGGCATGGCCACATATTAACGGGCCGCGACGCAGGTGCTAGACTCGCCGCACCCCGAACCCGCGAAGAGCCCGAGACATGAACGGCGAGCCCCCCAGCCCGGCCCAGCTGGCCGCGATCGGCGACCCGTTCGTGCGCGAACTGGCCGCTCTCGGCCGCGTGCGCGCCTACCCGCGCAGCACGGTCTTCATCACCGAGGGCGACTCGAGCGACACGCTGTTCGTCATCCTGGCCGGCAAGGTGAAGGCCTTCGTCTCGGACTCCGAAGGCCACGAGCTCATCCTCAACACGCAGGGCGCGGGCGACTATGTCGGCGAGATGGCGCTCGACGGCAAGCCCCGCTCCGCTTCCGTCGTGACGCTGGAACCCTCCACGTTCTCCGTGGTGCAGCGCGAGCCGCTGCGCGAGGCCATCCGCAGGAACCCCGACTTCGCCCTCGACATGATCGCCAAGGTGATCGAACGGGCGCGCGAGTCCACCGAGAACGTGAAGAACCTGGCGCTGCTCGACGTCTACGGACGGGTGGCGCGACTGCTCCTGAACATGGCGGTGGAAACGGAGGGGAGGCTGCGCATCCCCGACAAGCTCACGCAGCAGGAGATCGCCGAGCGCGTCGGTGCCTCGCGCGACATGGTGAGCCGCATCTTCCGCGACCTCACCATCGGCGGCTACATCACCGTCGAGAACCGCTACATCACCATCAACAAGAAACCGCCGGCCCGCTGGTGACTACTTCTCCGGCCGCTTCCACCCCGGCCTGGTGACCTGGCTTTTCTCGTTCACCGTGAGTTCGCCTTCCGGGGCATCGCGGAAGACCGTCGTCCCCGCCCCGATCGTCGCGCCCTTGCCTACGGTGACGGGTGCCACGAGCTGCACGTCCGAGCCGATCTGCACGTCGTCGCCGATTACGGTGCGGTGCTTGCGCGCGCCATCGTAGTTGCAGGTGATGGTCCCGGCCCCGACGTTGACGTCGCGGCCGACGGTGGTGTCGCCGATGTAGGAAAGGTGGTTCACCTTGCTGGCGCGGCCGATCGTGCTCGCCTTCACCTCGCAGAAGTTGCCGATGTGCGCCTCGTCGCCGAGCACCGTGCCGGGGCGGATGCGGGCATAGGGGCCGATGCGGACGTTCTCGCCCACGCCGGCTTCCTCCAGCAGCGAGAAGGGCCGGATCTCGGTGCCCGCGCCGACGGTGACATCGCGCAGGATGCAGTGCGCGCCGATCTTCACGCCATCGCCGAGCGTCACCTTTCCCTCGAAGATGCAGTTCACGTCGATCGCCACATCGCGCCCGCACGTGAGTTCGCCCCGCACGTCGATGCGCTCGGGATCGGCCAGCGTCACGCCGGCGTCGAGGAGGGCCTGGGCACGGTCCATCTGCAAGAGCCTTTCCACGCGGGCAAGCTCGCGCTTGGAGTTGACGCCGAGGCATTCGGTGGCCGACTGCGGGCGCCGCACCGCGACGGGATAGCCCTCGGCAACGGCGGCCGCCACGATGTCGGTCAGATAATACTCGGCCTGTACGTTGTCGTTCGTGAGCGCGGCGAGCCACGCCTTCAGCTTGCTGAACGGCGCGGCAATGATGCCGGTGTTGATCTCGCGGATGGCGCGCTCCGCCTCGCTGGCGTCACGCTCCTCGACGATGCGGGCGATTCTTCCCGAGGCATCGCGAACGATGCGGCCATAGCCCCTGGGGTCCTCCACTTCCTGGGTCAGGAGTGCGAGCTGGTTTTCGGCTGCCGCGTCGAAGAGCGTGCGCAACGTCCCCGAGGCGATGCGCGGCACGTCGCCGTAGAGGACCAGAACGACACCCTTCTCCTCCAGCTTCGGGATGGCCTGCATCACCGCGTGTCCGGTCCCGAGCTGGCGGTCCTGGATCGCCCACACGACATCGCGCGCCTCGAGATGCGCCGCGACGGTCTCGCCGCCGTGCCCGATGACCACCGCCAGCCGCGTGGGCGCAAGGCGGCGCGCCGAGTCGAGCACATGCAGCAGCATCGGCCGGCCCGCCAGCGGGTGCAGTACCTTGGGCAGGCGCGAGTGCATGCGTTTGCCGATGCCGGCAGCCAGGACGACCACCTGGAGAGACTGCGTAGTCATGCGAATCCGCTCGCGTGCCGGGCGGCACAAACAAAAAGGGCAGGATCGATCGACCCTGCCCGAATGTGTTGCGCCTCTAAAACAAGGAGTTTCGTGATCTCTCGCGTCGACCCGGCCCACTGGCCCTTCGCGGGGCCCCTCGCCGGGTACCCACCAAATCGTCGCGAGATGGCGATCATTTTATCACGGAGCCCGCGGCCCGCGGCCCGCGGCCCGCGCCGCTAGCGAACCTGGCGCAGCTTCTTGATCGCGGCAAGCTGCGCGACGGCTTCAGCCAGCACCGCCTGGGCTTCCGCGATTTCCATGTCGCCCGTGCGGTTGCTGATCGTGTCCTCGGCCGCGCGCTTGGCTTCCAGCGCCTTGGCCTCGTCCAGGTTCTCGGCGCGGATCGACGTATCGGCCAGCACCGTCACCACGTGGGGCTGCACCTCCATCATCCCGCCCGACACGTAGATGATCTCCTCGCGGTTCTCGCCGGGAATCCTGATGCGCAGCGTCCCCGGCTTGATCCGCGTGAGGAGCGCCGCATGCTCGGGGAGCACCCCGAGTTCGCCCGCCTCGCCGGGAGCGACGACCATCTCCGCCTCTCCCGAGAAGATCGACTGCTCGGCGCTGACGATGTCTACATGAAGTGTCTTGGCCATTCTTTACCCTCACCCCGGCCCTCTCCCGAGGGAGAGGGGGAACGTCACTGCAGCGTCTTGGCCTTTTCGAAAGCTTCTTCGATCGTGCCGACCATGTAGAAGGCCTGTTCGGGAAGGCTGTCGCACTCGCCGTTCACGATCATCTTGAAGCCCTTGATCGAGTCCTTGAGCGTCACGTACTTCCCCGGCGAGCCGGTGAACACCTCCGCGACGTGGAACGGCTGCGAGAGGAAGCGCTGGATCTTGCGCGCGCGCGAGACGGCCAGCTTGTCCTCGGGCGAGAGTTCGTCCATGCCCAGGATGGCGATGATGTCGCGCAGCTCCTTGTACTTCTGCAGGATCGCCTGCACCGCGCGGGTGGTGCTGTAGTGCTCCTCGCCGACAATGTTCGGATCGACCTGGCGCGAGGTCGAGTCGAGTGGGTCGACGGAGGGGTAGATGCCCAGCGCCGCGATGTCGCGCGAGAGCACCACGGTCGCATCGAGGTGGCCGAACGTGGTTGCCGGCGACGGGTCGGTCAGGTCGTCCGCGGGCACGTACACCGCCTGGATCGAGGTGATGGAACCCGTCTTGGTCGAGGTGATGCGCTCCTGCAGCCGCCCCATTTCCTCGGCGAGCGTGGGCTGGTAGCCCACGGCCGAGGGCATGCGGCCCAGCAGCGCGGACACTTCCGTGCCGGCGAGCGTGAAGCGGTAGATGTTGTCGATGAAGAGCAGGATGTCGCGGCCCTCGTCGCGGAAGCTCTCGGCCATGGTGAGGCCGGTGAGCGCCACGCGCAGGCGGTTGCC
>CAZOIB010000318.1:0-1902 GCA_964579785.1 uncultured Lysobacter sp.
CCCTCACTTCCGGAGAACCGCCATGCACGCACGCCGTGCCTTCCTTGCCGCGCTCGCCCTTCTCGCCGCAACCGCCAGCAGCTGGTCCCTGGCATGGGGAGAAGCGTCCATCCAGCCCTCGGGCAAGGTCCGCCAGGAAACGCGGGCCGTGACCGGCTTCACCGGCCTGGGCCTGGCCATCCCGGGCAGGGTGGAACTGCGCCAGGGCTCGCCGGAAGCCGTGACCGTGGAAGCCGACGACAACCTGCTCCCCGAAATCCAGGCCGTCGTCGAAAACGGAAAGCTCGTGATCCGCTTCGCGCGCAAGCTCTCGGTCGGCGGCAATCCCGTCATCCGCGTCACGGTGACCGCCCCGCGCATCGAGTCGATCTCCGTCTCCGGCAGCGGCGACGTGGTGGCGGCGAGCCTCGCCGTCCCGACGCTGGCGATCGCCGTGGGCGGCTCGGGCGATGTGAAGCTCGCCGATGTCCAGGTCGACTCGCTTACCGTCTCGATCGCCGGCAGCGGCGACATCCGGGCAGGCGGCAAGGCCACGGAGGTCGTGGCGAAGATCGCCGGCTCGGGTGATCTCGACGCGGCGAAGCTCGAGGCGCGCCGCGTGTCGGTTTCCATCGCCGGCTCGGGCGACGCCGTGGTGCGCGCGGCCGAATCGCTCTCCGCCACCATCGCCGGCAGCGGGGACGTCCGCTACCATGGCGATCCCACGGTCAGGAAGAGTGTGGCGGGCTCCGGCAAGGTGACGCGCGTGGGACCCGCTGCCTGAGGCATGTTCGGCTGGTTCGGCAAGCGCGACGACAGGACGCAAGCGATCGACGAGGGGCTGTGGGAAAGCGCCACGGCCCCCTACCTTTTCATGCGCGGCCTGCCTCCCGGAGACGATGAGCGGCTGCGCGCGCTCGCCGGGCGCTTCCTCGCCGGCAAGCAGTTTTCCGGAACGCACGACCTCGAGATCACCCCGCTCATGCAGGTGCAGGTGGCCGCGCAGGCGTCGATCCTGGTCCTCGAGCTCGGCCTGGAGTGGTACGACGGCTGGAGCGAGATCATCGTCTACCCGGGCCAGTTCGCCCCCGAGCGCGAGATCGTGGACGAGGCCGGCGTGGTGCACCTGGTGAACGATCCCATGGCCGGAGAGGCGTGGCTGGGCGGGCCGGTCATCCTCTCCTACGAGGATGTGGCCATGGCTAGCGATCACGAGGCGCGCGTGGCCGGCTACAACGTGGTGATCCACGAGTTCGCGCACAAGCTGGACATGCGCAATGGCGACCCCAACGGCTGCCCGCCGCTGCATGCGGGCATGCCGCTCGCGGCCTGGCGCCGGGCGTTCAGCTCGGCCTTCGAGGACTTCTGCCGGCGCGTCGACGACGCGGATGCCCGCGCGGCGCAGGGCGACGCAAGCCTGCTCGACGGGCTGCCGATCGACCCCTACGCCTCGGAAAATCCGGGCGAGTTCTTCGCGGTGGTGTCGGAGGCGTTCTTCGAGACGCCGGAGTGGCTGGAACCCGCCTACCCGGCGGTCTATGCGCAGCTCAGGGAGTTCTACCGCCAGGATCCGCTGGCGCGGCTCGGCGCCGCATCGGCGTGAGCCTGGCGCGAGCGCGGGGGATCAGAGGAAGAGGACGGCGGGGAACACGGCGATGGCAAGCACGATCAGGACCCACTCGCAGTTCCAGCGCTTGAGATGGCCGGTGTAGTGCAGGATGATCGCGGTGATTGCGAAGACGTAAAAGGCGGCAAGAAGCATGCTTTTCCCCCCCAGGTTGCGCGAAGGATAGCAGGAAAGCCCCCGTCGGCCTAGACCGCGTCCTCCCCCGTCTCGCCGGTGCGGATGCGCACCACCTGGGGCACGTCGCAGACGAAGATCTTGCCGTCGCCGATCTTGCCGGTGCGGGCGGCCTTCACGAT
>CAZOIB010000319.1:0-2363 GCA_964579785.1 uncultured Lysobacter sp.
GTTCTCGATGCCGCGCTGGTGGCCGTGCAGGCGCGCGATCTTGATCGCGCACTCGTTGGCCTCGGCCCCGGAGTTGCAGAAGAACGCGTTGTCCATCGCCGCCAGGGTGCAGATCTTCCCCGCAAGCCGCTCCTGTTCCACGACGCGGAAGAGGTTCGACGTGTGGATCAGCTTCGCCGCCTGCTCCGCGATGGCGCGCGTGAGCACCGGATGGGCGTGCCCGAGTCCGTTCACGGCGATGCCCGCGAGCGCATCGAGGTAGCGGCGGCCCTCCGTGTCCCACAGCCATGCCCCCTCCCCGCGCGCGAACGCCACGGGTTGCGGCGAATAGGTCTTCATGAGATGGGCGGCAGTCATAAACGCCTCGCAGAAACGATCACGGCGGCCTGTTGCCGCCGTGTGGATGTGGAGGGACGATTATCGGCAAATTCGGGGGGTGCCGCAACAGCGGGGAGCCCCGCGCGATAAAATGGCGCCCTCGCTCCCGCCTTCCCGAACGCCACCGGGCAACCCGGCGGCACCAACCATGTCCACCGGCCCCGCCGCGATCGTCATCCAGGGCATCACCAGGACCGGGCGCGCCTTTCGTCCCAGCGACTGGTCGGAGCGCCTCTGCGGGGTCCTGTCGACATTCGGCGGCGACCACCAGATGCGCTATTCGCCCTTCGTCCGGCCGATGCTCATGGACGGGGTGCGCTGCGTCTGCGTGGAGGAGGAGCTGCGCCGGGTCGAGCCGCGGGCATACCGCTTCCTTCTCGACTTCGCAGCCGACAACGAACTGGTGGTGATCGATCCGACCCTGCCCGAGGCGTCGGCGGATTTCTGCCCGGTGCCGGGCGCGAAACTGCGTCCCGGGGGCGGGGAGCCCCCGGCGAGCCCGGGAGCCTAGGCGCGGGGAGCGAGCGCCTTGACCTGCTGCGCGAGGCGGCTCTTGTGACGCGCCGCCTTGTTCTTGTGGATGATCTTCTTGTCCGCGATCGCGTCGATGGTCGACACGTTCGCGTCATAGGCGGCCTGCGCGGCCTTGGCGTCGCCCGCGGCGATCGCGGTCTTCACCTTCTTGATGGCGGTGCGAAGCGTCGTGCGAAGCCCCATGTTGTTGACACGGGACTTGGCGGCCTGCTTGGCGCGTTTCGCGGCCTGCTTGGAATTGGCCATGGCGGATCCTGGGAGTCGGGTTTCAAAAATGAAGCCTGATATTATACAGCGCTTGTCCTTCCCGAACCAAGCCCCGGGTTTCCCCCCCCTGTCAGCGCCCGCCGCGCCCCCCGCAGCGCGCCCGCGAAAATGAACCTCCTGAAGGCCGCCGCCTCCGTGAGCGCGATGACGCTGGTTTCGCGCATCACGGGATTCGTCCGCGACACGCTGCTGGCCATCGCCTTCGGTGCGGGCTTCGCGATGGACGCCTTCGTCGTGGCCTTCCGCCTCCCGAACCTGCTGCGACGGCTCTTTGCCGAGGGCGCGTTCTCGCAGGCGTTCGTGCCCATCCTGGGCGAGTACCGGTCCCGGCGCGGGGAGGCAGCCACGCGGGAACTCGCCGCGCGCGTGCTCGGCGTCCTGGGCGTGGCCCTGCTGCTGGCGACGCTGATCGGCATCGTCGCCGCACCTCTCCTCGTCTATGCGAGCGCCTGGGGCTTCGCCAAGGACGCGGACAAGTTCTCGCTCACGGTGACGATGCTGCGCATCTGCTTTCCCTACATCTTCTTCATTTCGCTCACCAGCTTCGCGACGGGGATCCTCAACACCTGGGGGCACTTCAAGGCGCCGGCCTTCACGCCGGTCCTCCTCAACCTCTCCTTCATCGGCTTCGCGCTCTTCGCGGCACCGCACTTCGACCGCCCCATCCTCGCGCTGGCCTGGGCCGTCTTCGCCGGCGGGATGCTGCAGCTCGCCTTCCAGATTCCCTTCCTGCTGCGCATCCGCATGCTGCCGGCGCCGAAGTGGGACCCGCGCGACGAAGGCGTGGTGCGCGTGTTGAAGCTCATGGCCCCCGCGGCGCTGGGCGTGTCCGTGGCGCAGGTGAGCCTCGTGATCAACACCCAGATCGCCTCATGGCTCGGCGACGGCCCGGTCTCCTGGCTCTACTTCGCCGACCGGCTGATGGAGTTTCCCTCGGCGCTGCTCGGGGTGGCCCTGGGGACGGTGCTGCTGCCCTCGCTGGTCAAGCACTACAACGACGGCGATCCGGAGATGTATTCGCGGCTGCTCGACTGGGGCTTGAGGCTCACGCTCATCCTCGCCCTGCCCGCCGCGGTGGGGCTCGCGATGCTCGCCGTGCCGCTCATCGCGACCCTCTTCTGGCACGGGGAGTTCACGCGGCTCGACGTCCTCCTGACCCGCTCCGCCCTGGTTGCCTATGCCGT
>CAZOIB010000320.1:0-2555 GCA_964579785.1 uncultured Lysobacter sp.
CGTTTCGGCACTTCTCTGCGTCGTGGCATGAGTTTCTCAGTCCTTGAATGTTGCCGTCATGAACCGCTCAGGCGGCCTTCGGCTTCTTGGCGCCGTACTTGGAACGGCTTTGCTTGCGGTCCTTGACACCCTGGGTATCCAGGCTGCCGCGCACCATGTGGTAGCGCACGCCGGGCAGGTCCTTCACGCGGCCGCCGCGGATGAGCACCACCGAGTGCTCCTGCAGGTTGTGGCCTTCGCCGCCGATGTAGCTGATGACCTCGTGGCCGTTGGTCAGACGGACCTTGGCGACTTTCCGCAAGGCCGAGTTCGGCTTCTTCGGCGTGGTGGTGTAGACGCGCGTGCAGACGCCCCGTTTCTGGGGACTGCCGCCGAGCGCGGGCACCTTGCTCTTGGTCACCAATTTCTGGCGCGGCTTGCGAAGCAACTGATTGATCGTGGGCATGTTTTTCGTCCGATGTGTCGTTCGGGGCCCCGCTGGGAAGCCCGGTTCCGCCGCCTGGATTGCAAAAGGGCGGCGGAAAAAAGCTCTCAAGTTTAGGGGTTTAGGTCATTCCAGTCAAGCAACCTGCTCGCTGCCGACATCCGTCTCGTCCACCGCGAACCCGAAGGAGGCCGCCGGGTTCGCCTCGGCTTCGGCTTCCTTCTTGCGGGTCGTGTGGTAGGCGAGGCCGGTTCCGGCCGGGATCAGGCGGCCGACGATGACGTTTTCCTTCAGGCCGCGCAGGTCGTCCTTCTTGCCCATGATCGCCGCCTCGGTCAGCACCCGGGTGGTCTCCTGGAAGGAGGCCGCGGAGATGAACGAGTCGGTCGACAGCGACGCCTTGGTGATGCCGAGCAGCATGTAGTCGAAGGTCGCGGGCTTCTTGGCATCGGCCTTCATGCGGTCGTTTTCGGCCAGGACCTCGGCGCGCTCGACCTGCTCACCGGTGATGAAGCGGGACTCGCCCGGGTCCACGACCGACACGCGGCGCAGCATCTGGCGGACGATCACCTCGATGTGCTTGTCGTTGATCTTCACGCCCTGCAGGCGGTAGACGTCCTGCACCTCGTCGATGATGTAGCGGGCAAGCGCCTCCATGCCCTGCAGCCGCAGGATGTCGTGCGGATCCGTAGGTCCGTCGACGATACCCTCGCCCTTGTTGACCACCTGCCCGTCGTGCACGGAGATGTGCTTGTCCTTGGGGATGAGGTACTCGTGTGCGGCGCCGTCGAAGTCGGTGATGATGAGGCGCTGCTTGCCCTTGGTGTCCTTGCCGAACGAGACGGTGCCGGTGACTTCCGCGAGCAGGCCCGCATCCTTGGGCGAGCGCGCCTCGAAGAGCTCGGCCACGCGCGGGAGACCGCCCGTGATGTCGCGGGTCTTCGAGGACTCCTGCGGGATGCGCGCGAGCACGTCGCCGACCGCGAGCTGCTGGCCGTTCTTCACGGTGATGATCGCGCCGATCTGGAAGGTGTAGTTCACCGGCGTGTCGCTGCCGGCGAGCTTCACTTCCTTGGCCTTGTCGTTCAGCAGCTTCACCGCGGGCCGCAAGCCCTTCGCGGCCGCACCCGCCTTGCGCTTCGGGTCGATCACGACGAGGCTGGAGAGGCCGGTGGTCTCGTCGATCTGCTTGGCGACGGTCACGCCTTCCTCGACGTTCTCGAAGCGGACCTCGCCCGCGTACTCGGTGATGATCGGGCGGGTGAGCGGGTCCCAGGTGCCCAGCGTCTGGCCGGCCTTGGCCTTGGAGCCGTCACGCACCGCCAGGGTGGCGCCGTAGGGCACCTTGTGGCGCTCGCGCTCGCGGCCGTTCTCGTCGGCGATGATGATCTCGCCGTTGCGCGAGATCGCGATCTGCTCCTCGCGGGCATTCGTCACGTAGCGCATGGTGGGCGCGAAGCGGACGACGCCGTTGGACTTCGATTCCACGGAACTCGCGACTGCCGCCCGGGAAGCCGCCCCGCCGATGTGGAAGGTGCGCATCGTGAGCTGCGTGCCGGGTTCGCCGATCGACTGCGCGGCGATCACGCCGACCGCCTCGCCGACGTTGACGAGCATGCCGCGACCGAGATCGCGGCCGTAGCACTTGGCGCAGAGGCCGTAGCGCGTGTCGCAGGTAAGCGGCGTGCGCACCTTGACCTCGTCGATGCCCAGGGATTCGATGCGCTCGACACCCGCCTCGTCGAGGAGGGAGCCGGCCGCGATGACCACCTGCTGCGACTCGGGATTGAGGACGTCGGTCGCGGTGACGCGGCCGAGGATGCGCTCGCGCAGCGCCTCCACCACCTCGCCGCCCTCGACGAGCGCCTTCATGGCCATGCCCTGCGTCGTCCCGCAGTCGTCCTCGATCACCACCAGGTCCTGCGTCACGTCGACGAGCCGGCGGGTCAAGTAGCCGGAGTTGGCGGTCTTGAGCGCCGTGTCGGCAAGGCCCTTGCGCGCGCCGTGCGTCGAGATGAAGTACTGCAGGACGTTGAGTCCCTCGCGGAAGTTCGCGGTGATCGGCGTCTCGATGATCGAGCCATCGGGCTTCGCCATCAGGCCGCGCATGCCGGCCAGCTGGCGGATCTGC
>CAZOIB010000321.1:0-4993 GCA_964579785.1 uncultured Lysobacter sp.
CTGCCCCTCGGGCGCCTTCAGGTTCACCGTGACCGACTTCTTGTTGCGCGCCTGCGCATACCACCAGAGCGAATTGCCCTCGTGCAGCTGGCGCCACTTGCGCAGCGGATCGCCGTCGCCGGGCGTCTCGATCTTGATCACTTCCGCGCCGAACTCGGCCAGCACGCGCGCGCAGTAGGGACCGGCGATGAGGGTGCCCATCTCGACGACCTTGAGGCCGGCGAGCGGGCCGGCGGAAATGGATGCTGTCATGGCGCTATCCCTCTTCGCCTGGAAGAGGGCCGGGGTGGGGTCGGGCTATTTTCCCACCTCCGCCAGCACCTTGGAGACATCGAGCGTGCGCGCCTTCTCGCGGATGTCGCCGAGGTAGCGTGATTGCAGTCCCTTCGCCTCGCCGAGCATCGAGGAGAAAGCGTCCTTGAGGGCCTCTCCGGTCAGGGTGCGGCCTCCGGCGTAATAGCGCTTGGCCACCTGACCCAGCGCATAGGTCGTCGCGAAGGAAAAGCCGGAGCTCACCGTTTGGCTGGCAATCCCGCCGAGCAACCCGCCGCCGATGCCACGGAAGAGCTTGCCCAGCAGCTTGGCGCCGACCTGCTCGACGTATTGCGAAGTGAGGCCTACGCCCAACGTGGCGAGAAAGTCCTTCACGTGGCCGCGGTCGAGCTCGAAGCCGTGCGCCTTGCCGACGCGATAGACCATCTTCATCTGCAAGGGAATGATGGCCATCGATGCGAGCGACTCGGGCAGCAGCTCGAGTGCGCCGTTGAGGATGGCGTAGTTGAGGATCATCCGGTCCATCTCCTCGGGCGACGTGGTCGCGGCGAACTGCGGCTCGGCGGCCGTCGCCTTGGCCAGTGGTGCGGCGGCAACGGCTTCCGCCCGGGCCGTGAATGCGTCGGCCGCCGCAGCTTCCATGCCCAGCTTGCCGCGCAACTCGGCGAGGAAGGCCTTTTCCGCCGGCCCCTGGACGCCATCGGCGTCCGCCACGCAGACCGCGAGCTCGTAGGCAAGGTTGCGCAACTCCGGCGTATCGAGGCTGCGCAGCGCGTGATCGAGGCCGACGCGCTTCATCAGCACGTCCTGGTAGAGCGCGGCCATGTTGATGTCCGCAGCCGGGAGCGATTCGGCAATGCGCTTGAGTTCGGCGCGCTCGCCCTCGGACTTGGCGCCATCGGCAAAGGCGGCGAGCAGGCAAACGGTGAGCAGGGATCTTTGCGTGTCGGGTGTCATGGCGAGGGAACTCTTGGTGGATGGGGGTTGGACCTATGCCGCGGGAAAGGTTCGCGCGCGGCGCGACCGTCACAAATCCGTCGCGGAAATTTCACATGGCGTTCCTATGCTGCTTACCTTTCCCAAGGAGACCCCATGGCGCAGACGATCAAGGACGACGACGGCATTTCCAATTCTTCCGGCAACCCACACCTGACGCAAATCGTCGAAGCCGCGATCGCCCGCAGCCCGCAACGACGCGCGTTCCTCAAGACCGGCCTCGGAGCGGCGCTGCTCCCCTTCATCGGCGGCGTGGCCGCCTGCTCCGACAGCGACGAAGGGGTCGAGGCAATGCTGGGCTTCACGGCGGTGGCGGCCAGCACGGCCGACACCGTGGTCGTCCCGCCCGGCTACAAGGCCGAATCCCTCGTCCCGTGGGGAGACCCGCTCGTTGCCGGAGCGCCGGCGTTCAAGGGGGACGCCTCCGAGACGGCGGCGCAGGCCGAGTTGCAGGTCGGCGACAACCACGACGGCCTCCACTTCTTCGGGCTGCGCGACGCGGGCGGCAACGAGCGCAGCGATGCGGGGCTGCTCGCCATCAATCACGAGTACATCAACCCCGAGTACTACTACGCCCCGGGCTCCGACCCGGCCAACTGGCTGTTGCCATTCACCCTCGAGAAGGCGAAGAAGGGACAGGCCGGCCACGGCATCTCGGTCGTCGAGGTCCGCCGCCGTTCCGACGGAAGCTGGGAGCATGTCGCCGGCTCGACGTACAACCGCCGCATCACCGGGAACACGCCGATCGAGATCTCCGGCCCGGCGCGCGGCCATGACCTCCTGAAGACCGCTACGGACCCGCAGGGCGTCGAAGTCCTCGGCACGCTCAACAACTGCGCCGCGGGCTGGACGCCGTGGGGCACCTACCTCACCTGCGAGGAGAACTTCAACGGCTACTTCGGCTGGAACGGCGCGCGCACGGCGAACGCCCTCGAGAACCGCTACGGCATCACGCAGGCGGGCTTCGGATACCTCTGGCACACCGTCGATCCGCGCTTCGACGTGAACGCCACCCCCAACGAGCCGAACCGCTTCGGCTGGGTGGTGGAGATCGATCCCTACACCCCCAACAGCAAGCCGAAGAAGCGCACCGCGCTGGGCCGCTTCAAGCACGAGAACGCGGAACTGGTCGTCGCGGCCAACGGCAGGGTCGTCGTCTACCTCGGCTGCGACGAGCGCAACGAGTACATCTACAAGTTCGTGAGCTCGGGCACCTACAACAGCGCGAGTCCTGCGGCCAACGCGAACCTGCTCGACTCCGGCACACTCTACGTCGGCAAGTTCGAGGCCGGCGCCGCCACCGGCGATCGCATGGGCACCGGCACCTGGGTGCCCCTCGTCTTCGGCAGCGGCGGGCTCGACGTCGCCAACGGCTTCGCGAGCCAGGCCGACGTCCTGATCCGCGCGCGCCAGGCTGCCGACCGCGTCGGCGCCACGATGATGGACCGGCCGGAGTGGATCGCGGCCAACCCGAAGAAGTCGGGCGAGATCTACATCGCGCTCACCAACAACAACCGCCGCGGCACGACGCCCGCCTCCTCCAACAATGCGGGCGGCACGACGGTGGCCGGCAGCGCCCGCCCTGCCGTGGACGACCCGAACCCGCGCGCCGACAACGTGTGGGGCCACGTGCTGCGCTGGAACGAGACCGGGGGCGACCCGACGGCGCTCACCTTCTCCTGGGACATCTTCGTCCTCGCCGGCAACCCGAAGTCCGTCACCGACCGCGCCAACCTGCGCTCCGGCTCGTCCAACGTGAACGTGAACAACATGTTCAACAGCCCGGACGGGCTGCAGTTCGACTCCACGGGTCGCCTCTGGATCCAGACGGACGGCAACTACTCCAATGCCGGCAACTTCGACGGCATGGGCAACAACCAGATGCTGGTCGCCGACATCGCCACGGGCGAGATCCGCCGCTTCCTCGTCGGTCCCTCGGCCTGCGAGATCACCGGCGTGACGTGGACACCGGACCGCAAGACGATGTTCTTCAACGTCCAGCACCCGGGCGAAGTGGACGGGGGCCACCCCAATACGCCGAAGAAGGCGAACGGCGCGACGTACACGTCGAACGACATCGCCCGGGAAGCCAACAGGTTCTCGAAGTTTCCGGCGGCGGGTGACGTCACGGTCGCGGGCAATTCGCCGCGCCCGCGCGCCTGCACGGTCGTCGTGCGGCGGACCGACGGCGGCACCATCGGTTCCTGAACCGGGAAGTTCGCTGTTGCGGGCCCGGCGCCGAAAGGCCGCCGGGCCTTTTTCATCCGGCCCCGCAGCAGGACTTGTACTTCTTCCCGCTGCCGCACGGGCAGGGATCGTTGCGGCCCGTCTTGGTGGTCTCGCGTTTCTGCGGAACGCGGTTGATGCGGCTCTCGAACCAGTAGTCGTGCGCGCCGAGGATGTCGTCGAGGAGCGAGTCGCGCGCCTCCTGCATGAGCTTCGCCTCCGCCTCGGGCCCGTGCCAGGGCTCGCCCGATTCGAGCGCGTACTCCTTCATGCGCCCGGAAAGCGCCATGAAGGGAAACAGGAAGTCCTCGACCGACTCCTCGTCCCCCGTCTCGAACCAGGACGGCTCGGCAAGCGCCACCCCGGCAAGGTAACCCTCGCACCAGATGGCCAGCTCCTCCTCGCCCTCGTCGGCGGGATAGGTGATGAGGTCGAGCCCGAAGCCCTCGGCGAGGCCGCGCACCGTGTCGGCGTGGAAGCGTGCGAGGAGCTGCGTGACTTCCTGCGCCTCCGCGTCGCTCGCGAATTGCGACTCGCCCAGCACGGAAGCGAGCCACTTTTCCATCGGGATGGGGGACGGGGCGCTCGCCACGGCGCAGAGCAGCCCCTGGATCGCATCCAGGGTCAGCGAATCCTGCAGGTGTGGCGCGGAAAGGAGGGTCTCGAGGCGGTCCAGGTCGGCCGCGGCCAGGCGTGGGAGTGAGCTCATGCCGCCCAGAATAGTCGAAACTCAGGCTTGCCTCGGATAACCCACCGTCTGCGCGAAGGTGACGAACTGCTCCTCGGGAAGCCGCATCGCCCGCGCCAGCCGCGGATAGTCCACCGCCCCGCGAAAGACGGTGGCGAGCCCGGCCGCGGCGCAGTAGAGGTAGACGTTCTGGCCGATGAACGCCGCATCGACGGAGCAGAAGAGCGTGCGGTTTTCCGGCGTGAGTTCCTTCATGCGTTCGCCGTGCGCGACGTACACCAGGTTCAGCGGCGCGATGGCCGGAAAGTCCTGGCGCCCGGTGTGTTCGCGGATATCGCCGGCCGGGTGTGCCACCAGTGCGTGGCGCTTCGGATCGTAGAGCCAGAGGCCGTCGGCCATCGCCGCATAGACGTCGATCACGAAGACGTGCCGCCAGCATGGGGCGGTGCGATCCCCGCCCGGGCGGTTGATGCCGTAGGCGGCCCAGAGAAGGTCGGCGAGAACCTGGTCCGGAATTTTTCGCGTGGAGAACTCGCGGACGGAGCGGCGCAGCGACAGCGCCTGCATGAGCGGCATGCCACCGGTCCTGGCCGGCTCCGGCAGCAGCCGCACCTCCCCGGTAACGGCCTCGGCCGCGGCCACCGAGGTCATCGGCACGAGGCTTGGCGCGATGATCGCGGCACCGGCGGCCCCGGTGTTGCTCAGGAATTCGCGACGGGAATACCGGGGGGCGGAGGACTCTTCGCTCCGGTGACGAGGGGTTGTCATGGCAGCCTCCTCGGGGCTCCGAAGGCGCCGCGGAACACGGCG
>CAZOIB010000322.1:0-9294 GCA_964579785.1 uncultured Lysobacter sp.
CACTTCCGGCAGCGCCGCCACGCTCGGCCAGGCCTTTTCGCCCTGCACGGTGTCGCGCTTCGGGTTCACCGGATAGACGGCCCCCGCATAGCGGCTCTGGCGCAGGTAGCGCAGCGGCCGCGCGGCCGTCTTCGACAGGTCGTCGGAAACGCCGATGAGCGCCACGCTGCGCGGGTGCAGCAGCGCCTGGCCCAGCGCGGCCCCCGTCGCGCGTTTCGGCGCGTCCACCTCACCCCTTCCGTTGGTCGAAGCGCCGCTCGAACACCGACTCGGCGATGCGGTTCCTGAGCATCTCGATCGAGCCGCCGGCGATCATCCAGCCGCGCGTGCGCCGCACGCAGTACTCGACGATCGCCTCCTCGCTGAAGCCCATGCCGCCCATCACCTGCAGGGCCTCGTTGGCGACCTCGTAGCCGGCCAGGTTGCAGGCGAGCTTGGCCGCCGCGGTGTCGTATGCCGACGGCAGGCCCTGCTGCGCGCCCACGACAGCCTTGTAGAGCATGAGCTGGGCGCTTTCCAGCTTGACCGACATGTCCGCGAACTTCCATTGCAGGCCCTGGAACTCGCACAGGGCCCGGCCGAACTGCTTGCGCACCAGCGCATGCTCGCGGGCGATGTCGTAGGCATGGCGGCCCAGCGCCAGTGCGCGCGAGGCGTTGCCCAGCCGCTCGACGTTGAACCCGGTGATCTGCTTCTTGAATCCCCCCGGACCCAGCAGGACGTTGGCCGCCGGGATGCGGCAGTTCTCGAAGTAGAGCTGCGCCCACTCCTCGCCGTTCATGAACCGCGACGGCTTGCCGATCGTGAAGCCCGGCGTGCCGCGCTCGATGAGGACGGAGCCGATGCCGCCCACGCCGGGGCCATAGCGCACGTAGACGAGGAAGAGCGCCGCCTCGGGGCTGTGCGTGGAGAAGATCTTGGTGCCGTCGATGACGAACTCGCCGCCTTCCTCGCGCGCGGTGGTGCGCAGGTCCGTGACGGCCGATCCGGCGTCGGGCTCGGTCATGCCGAGCGACAGGAGCGACTTTCCGGCGAGGAGATCGGGAAGGTAGCGTGCCTTCTGCTCCGCCGTGGCGTACTCGACGAAAGTGCGGATCGGGCCGAAGTTGCCGGCCTGCACGATGTCCGCGCTCTTCGGGCAGGCGAGCGCCACCTCCTGGATGGCGATCACCGCATCCATGAGCGTGCCGCCCATGCCGCCATCTTCTTCCGCGAACAGGATGCCGAGCAGGCCCTGCCGCGCGATCTTCGCCGCGGTCTCCCACGGATAGGCGGGGCTGTGCGAGCGCTCCAGCGCCCCCGGCGCCAGTTCGGCCCGGGCGAAGCGGCGAACCGCTTCCGCGAATGCGCGTTGCTCCTCGGTGAAATCGAAGTCCATGACCTTCTCCCTCGCGCGTGCGCGGCAGACGCGAGCCGCCACCGGGCCTCCCGCTCGACCATGGTAGCGCCGGCCCGCCGCGCGGCTGTGACAATCGGGAAAACCTCCCTACAAAGTCCCGCCGGCCCGCCCCTCCGCGAGAAGGGAGGTTTTCCCATCGTTCAAACCGCCTGCCCGGTCCTCCGCTACCATGGGGCAGTTCATCCCGCACGAGCGACCGCCATGCCGCAGGCCTTCATTTGCGATGCGATCCGCACGCCCTTCGGACGCTACGGTGGCGCCCTCGCCTCGATCCGCACCGACGACCTCGCGGCATTGCCGATCCGGGCGCTCATGGAGCGGCACGCGGGCGTGGACTGGGAGGCGCTCGAGGACGTGGTCTACGGCTGCGCCAACCAGGCCGGCGAGGACAACCGCAATGTCGCGCGCATGGCGGCGCTGCTCGCCGGCCTGCCCGCAAGCGTGCCCGGCACGACGGTCAACCGTCTCTGCGGCTCGAGTCTCGATGCCATCGCCATCGCCGCGCGCGCCATCCGCAGCGACGAGGCGGGCTTCGTGCTCGCCGGCGGTGTCGAGAGCATGACGCGCGCGCCCTTCGTGATGGCCAAGGCAGAGAGCGCGTTTTCGCGCGGCGCCCGGGTGGAGGACACCACCATCGGCTGGCGCTTCGTGAACCCGCGCATGCAGGCGGCCCACGGGACCGACTCGATGCCGGAGACGGCGGAAAACGTCGCCGGGGAGTTCGCCATCTCGCGCGCCGACCAGGACGCGTTCGCCCTGCGCAGCCAGGAACGTTGCGCCGCCGCGGTGGCCGCCGGCCGGCTCGCCGAGGAAATCGTCGCCGTGGCCATTCCCCAGCGCAAGGGCGAGCCGGTCGCCTTCTCCCGCGACGAGCATCCGCGCGGCGACACCACGCTCGAGGCGCTCGCGAAGCTCGAGGGCATCGTGAGCCCCGGGGGCACGGTGACGGCCGGCAACGCTTCCGGCGTGAACGACGGCGCCTGCGCCCTGTTGCTGGCGAGCGAGGCGCAAGCGGCACGCCATGGCCTCACTCCGCTCGCCCGCGTGGTCGCCACCGCGGTCGCGGGCGTGCCGCCGCGCATCATGGGCTTCGGACCCGCGCCGGCCATCACCCGGGTCCTCGGGAAGACGGGCATCGCACTGGCCGACATCGACGTGATCGAGCTGAACGAGGCCTTCGCCGCGCAGGCGCTGGCCGTGCTGCGCCACCACGGAATCGCCGACGACGCTCCCCACGTCAACCCGAACGGGGGCGCCATCGCCATCGGCCATCCGCTGGGCGCCTCGGGCGCGCGCCTCGTGACCACCGCGGTCCGCGAGCTGGCGCGGCGCAAGGGCCGCTATGCCCTGTGTACCATGTGCATCGGCGTGGGCCAGGGCATCGCGATGATCGTCGAACGCGTTTGAAGTGGACAGTGCCGCAGCCCGCAGGCGTACCGGAAAAGGCGCGCCGCCCATAAGATTCATGACAGGAGGAACACCATGAGACTCGCAACGATACTCAAGGCATCCGCCATCGCCGCCTGCGCCCTCGCGCTGCAGACGGCGCAGGCGCAGGATTGGCCCAACAAGACGGTGAAGGTCGTCGTCGCGTTCACCGCGGGCGGCACGACCGACATCCTCGCACGCATGATCGGCCAGCGCATGGCCGACAAGTTCAAGCAGCCCTTCGTCGTCGACAACAAGCCCGGCGGCGCCGGCAACATCGGCACCGAGTTCGTGGTGCGCGCCCCGGCGGACGGCTACACGATCATGGCCAACTCGGTCGGCCCCGTCGCGGTCAATCCTTCGCTCTTCAAGAAGCTGGGCTACAACCCGGTGACCGACCTCGACCCCATCGGCCAGATCGCCGACGTGCCCAACGTGCTCGTGGTCAATCCGGCCACCGGCATCAAGTCGGTGGAGGACTTCATCAAGTACGCCAAGGCCAACCCCAACGCCATGAACTACGCCTCCACGGGCATCGGCACGTCCTCGCATCTGTCCGGTTACCTGTTCTGCTCGCGCGCGGGCATCTCGGCGGAACACATTCCCTACAAGGGAGCCGAGGCGCTGAAGGACCTCCTCGGCGGCCGCGTGCAATTCATGTTCGCGACCATCCCTTCCGTGATCCAGCACATCAAGGCCGGCAAGCTCACCGCGATCGCCGTGAGCAGCAAGGGCCGCTCGCGGTCCATGCCCGACATCCCGACGGTGGCCGAGAGCGGCTTCCCGGGCTTCGAGGCGAGTTCCTGGTTCGGCTACTTCGCGCCGAAGGGCACGCCGCGCGAGATCGTCCTCGCCCTCAACAAGGTCCTGAACGAGTCGCTCGCCGACAAGGAGATCGAGGCGCGCCTCACCCTGGACGGCGCCGATCCCGCTCCCGGCTCGCCGGAGAAGTTCGGCGAGTTCGTGAAGGCCGAGTACGAGAAGTGGAAGGTCGTGGTGCAGCAGTCCGGCGCCACCGCGAACTGATCCTGCCTCGCGACGCTCGCGGCGCAATGTTGCGGGCAGCGCACGGGGAGGCGGTGGGAAAGTCGATCGCCATCCTAGGCACGCGACCGTCGCGGGCGAGAAAGCGCAGCGCCCTCGCCTCCAGATGGGTGGAAATTCGAGGCCTGGCTTGTTTTGCCTGGCCTCGAATTTCCGGGCACCCATCCGACGGTCACGTTTGCGTGCCCGGATGGCGATCGACTTTTCCGCCGCCTCCCTCTTCTGCAGCGCCATGCCACGACCGCCGCCTCCCCTCGACTAGCTAGGATTTCTCGCGCGGCGTGGCCGACGCACGGCCGTGCCGCCGGCGATACCAGTGCGGCTTCTCGGCCTCGACCTTCACGGCCAACGCCGGTTCGCGCTCGGCCTCGAGCCTGCGGAATAGGTCCACGAGGAAGTCCACGAATAGCCGCACGCGCGGCAGCCGCCGCTGGTTGGCCCGGTAGAGAAGGCTGATCGGCGGCGCGTGCTTCGACTCCCAGTCGGCGAGCACCGGCACGAGCTGCCCGCTCTGCAGCGGCACGCGGATGGTGAGGTCGGTGAAGCGCGCCACGCCCAGCCCCGCGATGGCCGCATCGAGGATCACGTCGCGATGGCTGCTCACCAGCCAGCCGCTCACCGCGGCCGCCTCCTTCTGCCCCTTGCGCTCGTGCTCCCAGAGATCGAGCACGGTGCCCTCCTGGTCGCGGAACAGCAGGCACGGATGCTGTTCGAGATCCTTCGGCCGCTGCGGCACGCCGTGCGCCGCCCAGTACGCGGGCGAGGCGCAGATGAGGAGCCGCGTGCCGGCGAGCCGCCGCTGCACCAGCCCGGGCTGCTGCGGCCAGCCATAGAGAACCAGGATCTCGGCCGCCTCGGCACCAGGGGCCGAGGGCTTGTCCACGGTGCGCACATCGATCTGGATGTCGGGGAAGCGCGCGTTGAAGGATGGCAGCGCCGGGAGGATGCAGTGCTGCGAAAGGATGGGAGGCGCGCCCAGCACGAGCGTGCCTTTCGGCCGGACAGCGGCGCCGCGCAGGGCCTCGTCGGCGACCGCCATCTGCTCGAGGATGGGGCGGCAAGACTCCAGGTAGCTCACCCCGTCCGCCGTGAGCTTCAGCCCATGCACCGAGCGGTCGAAGAGACTCACGCCGAGGCTGCGCTCGAGGGCACCCACCAGCCGCGCGATGGCGGGGACGCTCACGTCGAGGCGCCGTGCCGCGCCGGAAAAGCTGCGTTCCTGCGCGGCGGCGATGAAATACTGCAGGGCGCGGAACTTGTCCATGGCAGCCTCGAATCGGGGGCTCCATTATGCTGCAACAAAATGTTGAAGCCGGGTTTGCCGCGCGATGGCTTACGGCACGGCGGCCATGGCCCTACAGTGGCCCGCTGCATGACGGTCCCGGAGGCAGGCAATTGATCACGCTGGGCAGCGACATCGGCGGCACCTTCACGGATTTCGTCGAGGTCGACGAGGAGAGCGGTCGCATCGAGGTCTACAAGACGCTCACCACGCCCGACGACCCGTCGCGGGCCATCGAGCAGGGCGTGGACGAGCTGACCTCCCGTCAGGGCAGGACCGCGAAAGCGCTCGACGTGGTGGTCCACGGCACCACGCTCGTGATCAACGCGGTGATCGAGCGCAAGGGCGCGCGGACGGGGCTCATCACCACGCGGGGCTTCCGCGACGTGCTCGAGATCGGCCGCGAGAAGCGCTTCGACGCCTACGACCTGCAGATCGAGTTCCCGGTGCCGCTGGTGCCGCGCTACCTGCGGATCGAGATCGACGAGCGCATGCACGCCACCGGCGCGGTGCTCGTGCCGCTCGACGAGGCGAGCGTGCGCACCGCCGTGCGCGCCCTTCTCGACGAGGACTGCGAGGCGATCGCGGTCTGCCTCCTGCACTCCTACCGCAATCCGGCGCACGAGCGGCGCGTGCGCGACATCGCGCGCGCGATGGCGCCCGGCGTTCCGGTGACCATCTCGAGCGACGTCCTGCCGGAGATGAAGGAGTACGAGCGCACCACCACCACCACGCTGAATGCCTACACCCTGCCCGTCACCTCGCGCTATCTCACGAAGCTGGAGGAGCGCCTCGCGGAGCGCGGCTTCGCGGGCGAGCTCCTCATGATGCAGTCGAGCGGCGGCATCAACTCGGTGGACTTCGCGCGCGAGTTCCCGGTCCAGATCATCGAGTCCGGCCCGGCCGCGGGCACCCTGGGCGCCGCGCACTTCGCGCGCCTCGCGAGCCTGGACAAGGTGCTCGCCTTCGACATGGGGGGCACCACGGCCAAGCTGGCCCTCGTGGAGGACGGGCGCGCCATCCGCACCAACGACTTCGAAGTGGCGCACGTGCATCGCTTCAAGCCCGGCAGCGGCATTCCCGTGCGCATTCCGGTGGTGGACCTGATCGAGATCGGCGCGGGCGGCGGCAGCATCGCCCGGCGCACGAAGGTGGGAACGCTCCAGGTCGGGCCGGAGAGTTCTTCCGCCGTCCCGGGCCCCGCCTGCTACGGCCAGGGCGGCGAGGACCCCACCGTCTCGGATGCCGACCTCCTCCTCGGCTACCTGGACGCCGGCCACTTCCTCGGCGGGCGGATGAAGCTGGACCTGCCGGCCGCCGAACGGGCGGTGAAGTCCGTGATCGCCGATCCTCTCGGCATCGGTGTCACGGAGGCGGCCTGGGGCGTGCACGCGATCGTGAACGAGAACATGGCCTCGGCCGCGAAGGCTTACGTGAGCGAAAAGGGCGAGAACCCGCGCTCCTGCGCGTTGGTCGCCTTCGGCGGCGCCGGGCCGGTGCACGCCTGCGACCTGGCAGCGCGCCTGGGCATCCGCACCGTCCTCATTCCCCCGCGCGCCGGCGTGGCCGCCGCCTTCGGCATGATCGTGGCGCCCGTCTCCTACGACGCCGTGCGTTCGCACCGGATGCTTTTCGCCAACCTCACGCCCGAGGTGCTCGCGGAGATCCAGGAGGACATGCAGGCGGAGTGCGCGCGACGCCTGCCCCGCACCGTGGACCCCGCGGCAATCACCTGCGAATACAGCGTGGACATGCGCTATCTCGGCCAGGGCTACGACGTGAACGCGGTCCTGCCGCGCGAGGCCGGCCACGCCGACGCCATCGCGACGCTGCGCGCGGCCTTCGAGCGCACCTATCGCAAGCTCTATGGCCGGATCTTCACCGACATTCCCCTCGAGATCATGAATTTCCGCCTCACCGCCAGCGCACGGCGCCGCGTCGCCAACGTGGCCGGCACGGGCCCGGGCGTCCACGGCGACGGCAAGGTGGGCACCCGCCGCGCTTTCTGCCCGAAGACGCGGGCCTGGGCCGACTTCGCCGTCCACCGCCGCGCGGCCATCGCCCCGGAAGTGGCTTTTGCGGGGCCGGCGATCGTCGAGGAAAATGAGTCGACGACCGTGGTTCCGAGCGGTGCCCGATGCCGCGTGGACGCGCATGGCAGCCTCATCGTCGAACTCGCAGAGTGAAGGAGACCGCCATGAAAGTCGCCGTCCGGATCGACCCCGTCACCCTCGAGATGCTGTGGCGCCGGCTGGTGTCCATCGTCGGCGAGCTGGGCTCGACGCTGCGCCGCACGTCTTTCTCCACCGTCGTGCGCGACATCGGCGACTACGGTTGCGCCGTCTTCGACGCCGAGGCGCGCCTGCTCGCCCAGACGCCCGACAGCACCCCGGGCCTGTGCGGGCCCCTGGGCGCCATGCTCCGCCACCTGCTCGTCGCCCACCCGCCGGCCACGCTGGCCGATGGCGACGTGCTCATCGGCAACGATCCCTGGGCCGGCAGCGGGCACCACAACGACGTGACCATCATGGTTCCCGTCTTCCACCGCGAGGCGATCATCGGTTACGTCATCACCTGCTGCCACCACGTGGACATCGGCGGGCGCCGCGCCACCACCGAGAGCCGCGACAACTACGAGGAAGGGCTGCGCATCCCCTCGCTCAAGTACTACCGCGCCGGCGAGGTGAACGGCGACGTACTCGCCTTCATCAGCGCCAACGTGCGCTCCCACGAGACCGTGGTGGGCGACATCGGCGCGCAGGTCTCCGCCTGCCACGTGGGCGCCGAGCGCCTGCGCGAGATCTGCGTCGAGATGGGCTGGACGGGTGTGCAGGGTCTCGCCGACGAGATCATCACACGCAGCGAGGCGGTGACGCGCGCCGAGATCGCGAAGCTCCCCAGGGGCACCTGGCGGCACGAAGCGACGATCGACATCGTCGGGGGCGAGACGGTGACCCTCCGCACAGCCGTCACCATCGGCGCCGACGCGATCACCGTCGACTACAGCGGCTCGTCGCCGCAGGTGAAGCCCGCCATCAACTGCACGCTCTCCTACACCAGCGCCTACACCACCTTCGGCATCCTGTGCATGCTCGACCTGCCGGTGGCCGTGAACGAGGGGACGCTGCGCCCGATCAAGGTGATCGCCGAGGAAGGCAGTTGCGTGCACTGCAAGTTCCCCGCGCCCGTGTTCGGCCGCACCGCCATCGGCACCTACCTGCCCGACCTCGTGTACCTCGCCATCGCGCCGGCAGCGCCCGAGCGCATCTGTGCCAGCGCCGGGGCCACGCCGATGTGGGGCCAGTACATGTTCGGCAAGCGCCGCGACGGGGCCGATTTCGCCCCCTTCAACGTTTCCAGCGGAGGGCTGGGGGCGCGCGCGCACAAGGACGGCGTATCCTGCCTCGCCTTCCCCTACAACGTCGGCAACACGCCCGCGGAGGTCATCGAGAGCGAGGTGCCGATGATCGTCGAGGAGCGTTCGCTGTGGGAGGATTCGGCCGGACCCGGGAAATTCCGCGGCGGCTTCGGTCAGCGCTACGTGCTGCGCCTCCTGGAGGGCGACCTCGGACCCGTGGGCGACGTGCTGGCGAGCTTTCGCGGCGGGCGTTTCATCTATCCTCCCGAAGGCGTGCTCGGCGGCGGCAGTGCGCCCAACGGCTTCCTGTCGATCCGCGGCACGAGCGAGGACGCCGGCCGCCAGGTGATCGTGCGCGCGGGCGACCGCATCGTGAGCCACATTCCCGGCGGCGGCGGCTACGGCGACGCGAAGGAGCGCAGTCGCGCGGCGGTGCAGGCCGACTTGAAGAACGGCCTCATTTCCGCCGAACATGCACGGAAGCACTACGCCTACGAGGCAGCATAGCGGGGGGGCCGCCGAGACGGCCCCGGAATCGACATTCACCTGGGGAGGGAAGCACCATGCAGCTCACGAAACGCCGTTGGATCCTGTCTTTCGCTGCCGCGCTGCTGGGCGCGGGTTCGCTAGCCGTGCAGGCACAGGGGACATTTCCCAGCAAGTCCATCAAGATCATCGTGCCGTGGCCTGCCGCGGGCGCCGTGGACATGGTGGGCCGGGCGCTTGCCGAGCGGCTCGGTGCCCGCCTCGGCCAGACCGTCGTCGTGGAGAACAAGCCCGGCG
>CAZOIB010000323.1:0-3303 GCA_964579785.1 uncultured Lysobacter sp.
CGGCGACAAGGTGAAGAGCGTCTCGGGCAACCTGACGATGCTGGGCATCACGAAGCCCGTCACGCTCAATGCCGCCTACTTCAACTGCGCCGAGCACCCGATGGCCAAGAAGAAGGCCTGCGGCGGCGAATTCGTCGCCACGATCAAGCGCTCCGAGTTCGGCATGAAATACGCCGTGCCCGCCGTGGCCGACGACGTCACGCTGCGCATCCAGGTCGAGGCGTTCAAGGACTAGAGCAGAATGGGGACGGTTCTCAGGAACCGTCCCCAAGACCTGTCCCATGCTCGCCGCGCACTTTTCCCGCTTCTTCGCCGCCAATCCGCGACTGCTGCACTTCGCCGCGCACAGCCACCATCCATGGCCGGACGTCACGCAGGCGGCGCACGCGCGCTATTGGGAGGACTCTGCCGCGATGGCCGACCGCAAGTGGGCGCACGTCTTCGGCACCGTGCTTCCCGCAGCGCAGGGCCATGTCGCGCGGTTGCTTTCGCTGAGCGATGCGCGCCAGGTCGCCTTCGCACCCAATACGCACGAGTTCGTCGCCCGTCTCTACTCGTGCCTCGACTGGTCGCGTCCGGTGCGGGTGCTCGCGAGTGCCAGCGAGTTCCACAGCTTCCGGCGGCAGACGCGGCGCCTCGCGGAAACCGGGCGCCTTGCGCTCACCGAGATTGCGGCCGAGCCCTACGCGACATTCGACGAGCGCTTCGCGGCGGCGGTGGCAGCCGGGCCGTGGGACCTCGTGTGGCTTTCGCACGTGTTCTTCGATTCCGGTTTCGTGGTGCGCGATCTCGAACGCATCGTTCGCGCCGCGCCTGCCGAGGCGCTGGTCGCGATCGACGGCTACCACGCGTTCCATGCGCTGCCGGTCGATCTCGCGGCGATCCATCGCCGCGCCTTCTACCTGGCCGGCGGCTACAAGTACGCCATGGCGGGCGAAGGCGCCTGTTTCCTCGCGATTCCGCCGGGGTGCGAGGCGCGGCCGGCGGATACCGGATGGTTCGCCTCCTTCGACCAGCTTTCCGGAAAGCCGGGCGAATCGGTGCCCTACTCCGGGGACGCCTTCCGCTTCTGGGGCTCCACCTTCGATCCCTCGGGTCTCTATCGCTTCAACGCGGTGGTGGACTGGCTCTCCGGCCTCGGCATCACCGTCGCCGACATCCACGCGCATGCGCAGCGGCTCCAGTTGCGGTTCCTGGCTGGGCTGCAATCGCTTGCGCTCGCGCGGCTCCCGGCGGCCAGTCTCGTTCCACCGGCAGGCACGCCGCGCGGCAATTTCCTCACTTTCGACATCGACGGCGCCGAGGAAGTCCAGAAGAGGCTCGCGGCCGCGGGCATCTATATCGATCGCCGCGACCGGCGGCTGCGTTTCGGCTTCGGCGTGTATCACGACGAAGCGAGCGTGGACGCCCTCGTCGCGGCAGCCGCGGTGGCGCTGCGCTAGAATCGATCGCATGCGCACACTCAAGATACTTGCCGCAGCGGCGCTCGTCGCCCTGGCGCCCCTGGCGGCCTACGCGTCGGGGCCCTTTCCGTCGAAGCAGATCCGCTTCGTGGTGCCCTACCCGCCCGGCGGGCCGCTAGACGCCGTCGCGCGGATGCTCGGCCAGAAAGTCGGCGCCAGCATCAAGCATCCGGTCGTGGTGGACAACGTGCCCGGGGCCGGCGGCAACATCGGTGCCGGGGTCGTCGCGCGGGCCGCGCCCGACGGCTACACCCTTCTCATGGGAGCGGTCGCGACGCATGCCATCAATCCGACCCTCTATCCGTCGATTCCCTACAACGCCGAGAAGGACTTCATCGCCGTCACGCAACTGGCTGCGACGCCGAATGTGCTGGTGCTGAATCCCGGCGTCCCGGCCGGCACGGTGGCGGAGTTCATCAAGCTCGCGAAGTCGCAACCCGGCAAGCTCAACTTCGGCTCCGGAAGCACCGGCAGCGCCGGCCATCTCGCCGGCGAGCTCTTCAAGTCGCTGGCCGGCGTGGACATGGCGCACATCCCCTACAAGGGCGCGGCCGCGGCGATGCAGGACCTCATCGGCGGCCGCGTGGAGCTGATGTTCGACAACCTGGCCTCCTCCCTTGCGCAGGTGAAGGGCGGCCGCGTGAAAGCGCTGGCCGTCACCACGGCGAAGCGCTCCATGCTCGCGCCCGACCTGCCGACCATCGCCGAATCCGGCTTGCCCGGTTTCGACATCAGCACCTGGTTCGGGATCTTCGTTCCGGCCGGGACGCCCCGCCCCGTCGTCGAGCGACTGCATGCCGAATTCACCCGGGCGCTTGCCGCGCCCGACGTGCGCGAGAAGATGCTCAATCTCGGGGCGGAGCCCGTCGGCAGCACGCCCGACGAATTTGCCGCCTACGTGAGGGCGGAGGCCGCGAAATACGCGAAGCTCGTCAAGGCGTCCGGCGCGAAGGTCGACTGAAACCGGGCGCCATGGTCCGTCGCCTCGCGTGGTTCCTCGCCTTCGCCGGCGCCATCCCCTTCCTCCTGGCGACCGGGGCGCTGTTCGTCTCGGATGCATCCAGCGTACGCGTCCCCGCCATCGCGGCCCTGGTCACCTATTCCGCGGTGATCCTGTCGTTCCTCGCCGGCATCGAGTGGGGCCTCGCCATCCGCGACGAGTCGGGCAACGAGGCCTCGCGCGTGGCTGCGCTCGGACTGAGCACCGTGTCCTCGCTCGCGGCCTGGGCGGTGCTGTGGCTGCCTTCCACCCACTGGCAGGTCGGGGCGGCGCTGGGACTCTTCGTCGCGGTCTGGGCAGCCGACCAGTGGATGGCGAGCCGCGGGCTCCTGCCGGCGTGGTTCGTCGACCTGCGCACCGCCGTCACCGCGCTGGTCGCCGCGATCCTCGCCGTCGCCCTCTTCCGGCTCTAGCCCGCCATCACTTGCGGCGGCGGAGCTTCGCCGTGTCGTGGCGCTCGAGCCAGGCGAAGAACTCGCGGTACCAGAGGCGCGAATTCTGCGGCTTGAGGATCCAGTGGTTCTCGTCGGGGAAGAACACCAGGCGTGAGGGCACGCCCTTCGCCTTGAGCGTGTTGTAGTAGGCAAGGCCCTGCGCGTCCGGCACCCGGTAATCGAGGAGCCCGTGCATGACGAGCGTCGGCGTCCTCATCCGCTGGACGCGGGCGCGCGGGTTCTGGCTGTCCACCTTCGCGGCGTCGTCCCAGTAGTTGGCCCCGAGTTCCTTCGGGAACCAGTACCACGCGTCGTCGGCATACATCGCCACCCAGTCGAAGCAGCCGGCGTGGCAGATGTAGGCCTTGTAGCGATCGGTGTGCCCGTTCATCCAGGCCACCATGTA
>CAZOIB010000324.1:0-22694 GCA_964579785.1 uncultured Lysobacter sp.
TCTCGATCGTGAAGGGCCTGACCAGCACCCCATTGCGTTCGTCGTTGCCGAGCAGGTTCCTGCGGCCGAGCGCGATGCCCTGGCCCTCGGCGGCGGCCTGCATCAGGAGCGCCGAGTCGCTGAACACGGGGCCGCGGGTCGGCTCCGGCCAGTCGAGCCCGGCCGCCTCGAACCATGGCTTCCACGGCTCGTCGTCGGCCCGCAGCAGCGTGTAGCGCGCGAGATCGGCCGGGCGCTTCGGCACCCCGCCCGCGATGCGGGGGCTGCACACGGGAAAGAACGAGTCGTCGAGCAGGTGCTCGACCCGCACGTCGAGCCAGTTGCCGAAGCCGTAGCGGATTCCCACGTCCGCCTCGTCGCGCTGGAAGTCGACGATCGCCATGCTGGAACTGACGACGAGATCGATGTCGGGATGCGCGGCGTGAAAGCGGGAGATGCGCGGGAACAGCCACCTTGCCGCAAGGGAGGGGGCGATGCTCACCCGCAGTTGCCGCGGATTGGCCCGGGTCGTGATCTCCTGCACGGCGGTCATCAGTTCCGCGAATGCGGTGCGCACGTGCGCCGCGAAGCGCTCGCCCTCCTCGGTGAGGCGCACCCCCCGGCCCGCGCGCTCGACGAGCCGCACGCCGAGATCGGCTTCGAGGGACTTGATCTGGTGGCTGATCGCGCCGTGCGTCACGTGCAGCGTTTCCGCCGCCCTGGTCAGGCTGCGCTCGCGCGCGGTCGCCTCGAACGCGCGCAATGCCTGCATCGGTGGTAGGCGGATGGCCATGGGCTTGAAATGTGAATATTACTCACATTAATGCGGAAAACAAGTCGCTTGTCGCCCCTCGACCCCATTCGTAGAATTCGGCCCTGTGGTCAAGGAGTGGAGGACAGATCGATATGGAAACTACATTCTCAAATGCAACACCCATCGTGAAGGCGTCCGGCAAGCCCATGCGCGGGCATTGGGTGGAGGCGCTGGTGATGGTCGCGATCCTGGCCTGGTTCGGCGCTGCGCTCGCCACGCTGGTCGGCGAGTGGCACGGTGCCCCGGCGGCGCCGGCAACCGGGGCAGTAGCCACGAGGGACCTGCCCGCCGCGCAGCGGCAGGCGGCAACGCGGCCGGAGCAGCCGGCACACGCAACCATGAGCCTGATTTGAACCGCGCAGGGGCCGGTCGGGAGACTGGCCCCTTCCCAACGGATGATCCGGTCGGCAAGATCTGCGCCTGCCCTTCGCGACCTGACCGGTGAACAGTTCCTCGTTCTACGCCAATCTCCCGTTGCGCACCGACTTCGCGGACGCCGGCCGGCCGGAGAGCTATGCGCCGCTGCCGGACGACTGGCACGTGGTGATGTGCGACGTGCGCAACTCCACCGCGGCGGTGGAGACCGGGCACTACAAGAACGTCAACACGCTGGGCGCGGCCGTGATCACGGCGATCCTGAACGCGGCAGGCAGGACGGAGATCCCGTTCATCTTCGAGGGCGACGGGGCGATGCTGTGCGTGCCGCCGGAGCTGCTCGGGAGCGCGCGTGCCGCGCTCCTGCAGACGCAGGCGATGGCGCGCCAGTCGTTCGCGCTCGAGTTGCGCATCGCCACGATGCCGGTCGCGCGCATCCGCGGGGCGGGGTTCGATGTCCTGGTCGGCCGTTTCCGCGTCTCGGACAACTATGTCCAGGCCATGTTCGCCGGCGGCGGCATGGCCTGGGCGGACCGATCGATGAAGGATCCGGACACCGCGCCGTCCTGCCGCGTCGAGGCGGGCAGCGTCGAGCCGGGCGGCAACTTCGACGGCCTGGAGTGCCGCTGGCAGGACATTCCCAGCCGCCATGGCGAAACCGTCAGCGTGATGGTGAAGGTGCTCGTCGACGATGCCGGGGAGGTCAACCGCATCTATCGCGAGCTCATCGCCAAGGTGCGCGAGATCTACGGAGCCGACGACGACTGCCATCCCGTCTGGCCGCCCAACCTCGCCTTTTCCCTGAGCGGCCGCCAGCTCGCCAGCGAGGTCGGCGTGCGCGCGGTGGAGCGCGGCGCGTGGGGCAAGTGGCTCTATCTCATGAAGATGCGCGGCATCGTCCTGCTCGGCTGGTTCCTGATGACCTTCGGCATCCGCACCCCGGAGACGGACTGGGGCAAGTACAAGACCGTCCTCGCGCGCAATTCGGACGTCAGGAAGTTCAACGACTGCTTCCGCCAGGTCCTTGCCGGCAATGCCGCGCAGCGCGAGGCGCTCGTCGCCTGGCTGGACGCGCGCTTCGCCCGGCGCGAGCTGGTGTACGGGGTGCACGTGGCCGACCGCGCGCAGATGACCTGCCTGGTGTTCGACTATTCCGGCCGGCACCTGCACTTCATCGACGGCGCCGATGGCGGCCTTTCCATGGCCGCCAAGGCCCTCAAGGAGCGTGTCGCGACCTTCGGCTGATCGCCGCCGTCTTCAGGCCTTCGGCCAGAGGATCATCTGCGTGCAGCGGAAGAGCGCGATGCGGCGGCCGGTGGCTTCGTCGCTCACGACCGCGTCCCACACCTGCGTGGTGCGCCCCAGGTGCTGCGCGGTCGCGGTGCACGAGATGCCGCCCTCGCGCACGGTGCCGAGGAAGTTGCTCTTCAGCTCGATCGTGGTGAACGACTCCGCCCCTGCGGGCAGGTGCGCGATGGTCGCGTACCCGCAGGCGGTGTCCGCCAGCGCCACGACGCTCGCCGCGTGCAGGAACTCGTTCGGGGCGACGTGCAGCTTCTTCACGGGCATGCGGCTCACGAGCGTGTTCTCTGCCAGCGAGATCATCTCGATGCCGAGGTAGCCGGGCAGGTATTCCTCGCCGCGGCGGTTGAGGGACTCGACCGTGATGTCGGTTCGCAGCTTCGTCATGGGCGTGCTCCGGAACGGGTGGCTTGGGGGGCGGGCAAGTTGTAACGAGTTGTAAGAAGGTGACCGTCGGCACATGGGCCGGCTGGTGTCTGCAGTATCGTTGACCCACGACACACCGCCCCGTCAACGAAACCTGCAGTCTGACCGTTATTGGGCGTGGTCGAAGTATTCACGATCGGAGGTTGCCATGAAAAGGCTCTTGGTCGCGATTGCCGCGGCATTGGCTCTGGCAATGACGATGGCAGGCGATTTCGCGTGGGCGCAAGGCCGCGGCGGTGGTGGCGGCGGACAGGGCGGTGGTGGCTATTCCGGCGGCGGCCGTTCGGGTGGCGGCGGGAGCTATTCCCACGGCTCCGGTAGCCATTCTCGCGGCAACTACGGCGGCACTCACTACAGCGGCTACGGGGGACGCCACTACGGCGGTCACAACGGCGGCTATTACGGTAGTCGCCATGGCGGCTACTACGGCGGTCGCTACGGCGGCTACTACGGCTGGGGGGCCTACGTCGGCAGCGCCTTGTATTGGGGCTGGCCTTATTACGGGTACGGGTACGCGGGGTATCCCTACTATTCGACCTACCCGTACTACTCGTATGGACAGTATCCCGTCTACGACCCGGCACCTTTCGTCTACGTCGAGCCGGCGCAGTCCGCGGAAGCGCAACCCGCTCCGCAGAACCTCTGGTACTACTGCACGGACCCGGCAGGCTATTACCCGTACGTGCAGAACTGCAAGGTGCAGTGGGTGAAAGTCGTTCCTCCGCCGGCGCCGCCGGGCGAGACCGCAAAGTGAGGATGCCATGAGTGCACGCGTCCGCGTCGGCAGCACCCGATCCGCGGCATTGCTCGCCGCCGCCAGCATCCTGCTCGGTGCCTGCACGGTGATGCCGGTCGGCCCGAGCGTGATGGCGCTTCCCGGGTCGGGCAAGAACGTCGGGCAATACCAGGTCGATGTCGCCGACTGCCAGCAATACGCCGGTTCGGTCGTCGCCGCGAGCGGCGGCGCGACGGCGGCGGCGGCCGACAACAGTGCCGCGTCGTCTGCGGCAGCCGGCGCGGTGTTCGGCGCGGCAGCGGGCGCCATCCTCGGTTCGGCCACGGGCCAGGCCGGCCAGGGCGCGGCCATCGGCGCCGGAACGGGCCTGCTGTTCGGCGGGGCGGCCGGCAGCTCCTACACCGCGATGTCGTCCTACCAGTTGCAGCGGGGTTACGACAGCGCCTATCTGCAATGCATGTACGCGCGCGGCAACAAGGTCCCGATGCGCAGCAGCTATGCACGCGGCCCGTCGCGCCCGGTCTACCTGGGCGCCCCTCCGGCTTCGTCCAGCTATCCGCCGCCGGACACTCCCCCGCCACCCGGCCTGTCGGGGGCTGGCGCACCCAAGACCACGGCGCCCGCGCCGACGATGGGATATCCGCCGCCGGCGAATGTCCCGCCCTCGAGCTACCCGCCGCCCAACGCGCCGCCGCCGGCCGATCTGCCACCGCGCAATTGAGGCGTTGCCCGCCCCGCAAGGATTGCGCCCTGACGCCGGGTGGTCGCTACTTGATCCCCGCCTGCATGAACGACTGCATGAACTGGCGCTGAAAGAGCAGGAAGGCGACCAGCAGCGGCGAGACCGCCATCAGCGTTCCGGCGCTGATCACCGCCCAGTCGACCCCGGATTCGGGCGCGCCGAAGATGGCGAGCCCCACGGTGAGCGGGCGCGTGTTCACCGAGTTGGTGATGATGAGCGGCCACAGGAAGTTGTTCCAGTGGTAGCTCACGGAGACGAGCGCATAGGCGAGGTAGGTCGGCCGCGCCAGCGGCACGTACACGCGCCACAGCACGCCCATCATCGAGCAGCCCTCGACGCGCGCCGCATCCTCGAGCTCGCGCGGGATCGTCTTGAACGTCTGGCGCATGAGGAAGATGCCGAAGGCGCTCGCCATGTACGGCAGCCCGATGCCGAGGATCGTGTCGACGAGGCCCAGCTTCGCCATGGTGATGTAGTTCTCCACGATCAGCACCTCGGGCATCACCATCAGCTGCACGAGCACCAGCCCGAAGGCGATGTTGTGCCCGGCGAACTCGAAGCGCGCGAAGGCGAAGCCCGCGAGGGTGCACAGCACGAGCTGCGCGGCGAGGATCATCGTCACCAGCATGATGGTGTTCAGGAAATGGCGCGGGAACGGGGCGTAGGTCCACGCCTTGCGGAAGTTGTCCAGCGTGATGGGGGCGAAAAGGTCGAAGTGGGTCGCCAGCGCCGCCGGGTGAAACGCCGCCCAGAAAGCGTAGGCGAGCGGCGCGATCCAGAGGACGGCGAGGAGCCAGGCGGCACCCGTTTCCAGTAGCGGGAGTTCCCTGTCGAGAACCCTCATCGGTAGTGCACCCGCTTCTCGATCAGCTGGAACTGCACGATCGCCATGACCGCCAGCAGCGCCAGCAGCACGACCGTCAGCGTGGAGGCATAGGAGGTCTCGAAGAAGCTGAAGGCCACCTGGTAGATGTAGTAGAGGAGCAGGTTCGAGGCGTTGTCCGGGCCGCCCTTGGTGAGGATGAAGAGGTGGTCCACCAGCTTGAACGAGTTGATGGTCGCGTTCACCAGGACGAAGAGCGTGGTGGGCATGAGGAGCGGAAAGGTCACCCGGCGGAAGTAGTACCAGCGCGAGGCGCCCTCGATTTTCGCCGCCTCCTCCAGCTCCGGGGAGAGCGACTGCAGCGCCGCGAGGTAGAAGATCATGAAGAAGCCCGCCTCCTTCCAGACCGTCATCACGGCGAGGCAGCCCATCACCGTGTTGGGGTCGCCGAGCCAGTTGTGGCTGGGGGCCCCGAAGAACGCGGTGAGCTTGTCGAGCATGCCGATCTGCGGGGTGTAGAAGAAGAGCCAGAGGTTGGCCACCGCCACCATCGGCAGGATGGTCGGCGTGAAGTAGCTCATGCGCACGAGCGCGCGCGCCGGCAGCCGGTCGTTCACCCAGATCGCCATGAGGAGCGCCAGCGCCATCGAGGTCGGAATGGTGCCGAGCGCGAAGGCGATGTTGTTGCGGAAGACCTGCCAGAAGATCGGGTCGTCGACGAGCGCCGCGTAGTTCGCCAGCCCGACGAACCGCGAGGGCCGCACCACCGTGCCGGTGGAGAAGAAGCTGTCGAACAGCGTCGCCGCGGCGGGGTAGTGCGTGAAGCCGATGAGCAGGATGGCTGCCGGGGTCAGCAGCAGCCATCCATACACATGCCTCATCGGGCGGTCAGCGGTAGGGCTTGAGGAGCTTTTCCGCTTCCGTCTGCGCGGCCTTGAGCGCATCGCCCGGCTGCTTCTGGCCGGTGAGCGAGGCCTGGAGCGCGTCGTCGCGGAGCTTGCGCCCGCGTCCCGTCTGGAACGTGGAGAGCTCGGGCGTGGCGAACTGCAACTGGTCGCGCGCGACCACCGCCGGCGGGAACTCTCCGGCGTAGGCCTTCAGCCTGGGCGTGTCGTAGGCCGCGGGCGAGATCCCCACGTAGCCGGTGGCCATGCTCCAGTCGGCGGCGCGCTCGGGCGCGGTCATGAACTTCACGAAGGCGAGTGCCGCCTTGCGCTCTTCCGGCGAGGTCTTCTTGAACAGGTAGAAGTTGCCGCCGCCGGTGGGCGAGCCGCGCTGCTTGGAGGCGGGCAGCATGGCTACCCCGAACGGGAATTTGGCGCTGCCCTTCACCGCGGTGAGGTTGCCGGTGGTGTGCCACATCATCGCCGTCTTGCCTTCGGTGAAGGCCTGGCGCAGCGTGCCCCATTCCACGGTGCCCTCGGGCATCACCTTGTGCTTCGCGCCGAGGTCGCGCCAGTACTGCAGCGCCCCGATCACGTCCGGGTGCGCGTAGTTGGTCTGGTTGCCGTCGCGGTTCATCAGGTCCTGGCCGTTCTGGCGCGCGAACGCCTGGAACATCCAGTAGGCGTAGCCCGTGGAGGGCACCATCACGCCCCAGCGCTGCACGTTGCCCGAGGCGTCCTTCTTCACCAGCTTCTGCGCCATCGCGGTCATCTCGTTCCAGTTGGCCGGGGCCTTCTCCGGGTCGAGGCCGGCTTCCCTGAACGCGTCCTTGTTCCAGTACATCACGATCGTCGAGCGCTGGAACGGGATGCCGTACACCTTGTTCTTGTAGGTGCCGTTCATCATCAGCGCCGGGTAGAAGCCCTTCAGCCAGACCTTGTCCTCGGCGGAGGCGGCGACGTCGTCCCAGGGCATGATCACGTCCTGCTCGAGGAGCTCGTAGATGTCGATCGAGAAGAGCACCGAGATCTGCGCGGGCTGGCCGGCCTTGAGCGCGGCGAGCGCCTTGATGCGCGCGTCATCGTAGTTGCCGGCGTAGATCGGCTTCACCTTCACCCCGGGATTCGCCTTCTCGAAGTCCGCCGCATAGCCGTCGATCACCTTGGTGAGCGGGCCGCCGACGGCGATCGGGTAATAGAAGGTGATTTCCGTGTCGGCCCACGCGGCCTGCGCGAGGCCGAGGAGTGCTGCCGTGACGATTGCGAATATCGACCGCATGCTGTTTCTCCCTTGTCGAACGAAGTTCGGATTACCCCTGATCGAGCGTAAGGACCCCGCAGGGACCGCTGCTTGACCCACGTCAATCGGCCGCCGCCGCGAGGCGGACGGGTTGCAACTCCTCCGCCACCCGCACGCCGGAGGCCGAGTCGAACAGGTGCAGCGACTCCGGTTTCCACGCGAGCCGCACCGGTGTGCCGGCCGCCTTCGCGATCTGCCCGGGCGCGCGCATGAAAACCGTTTCCTGGCCGACCTGCACGGTCAGGATCGTGTCCGCGCCATGGTACTCGGAACTTGTGACAGTTCCCGCCACGCCGCTGTCCGCCAGCCAGATGTGCTCCGGACGCACGCCCAGCGTGAGCCCGTCGCCGCGCCCCGGGAAGAGCACGTCCTGCGAGCCGCGGATCACGGCGCCCGAGCGGGCGTCGGCGAGGTTCATGAGGTTCATCCCGGGCGTGCCGATGAAGCGTGCCGCGAAGGTCGTCGCCGGCCTTCCGTAGAGGTCCTCGGGCGATCCCTCCTGCTCGATGCGGCCTTCGCGGACGAGCACGACGCGGTCGGCCATGCTCATCGCCTCGACCTGGTCGTGCGTGACGTAGACGACGGTCATCCCGAGGCGCTGCTGCAGCGCGCGGATCTCCACCCGCATGCCGTGGCGCAGCTGCGCGTCGAGGTTGGAGAGGGGCTCGTCCATCAGACAGATGTTGTTCTCGGCGATGATCGCGCGGGCGAGTGCCACGCGCTGGCGCTGCCCGCCGGAGAGCTGCTGCGGCTTGCGGTCGAGAACTTCCGCGAGCCCGACCAGTTCCGCCACGTGGGCGAGGCGCTGCTTGCGCTGCGCTTCCGGCGTTCCCCGCACCTTGAGCCCGAAGACGATGTTCTCCTCGATGGTGAGGTGCGGAAAGAGGGCGTACGACTGGAACACCATCGACACGCGGCGCTTGTCGGGCGTGAGGCGGGTCACGTCGTGCCCGTCGACGAGGATCTTGCCTTCGGTCACGTCCTCGAGCCCGGCGATCAGCCGCAGCAGGGTCGACTTGCCGCAACCCGACGGTCCCAGCAGCACCACGAACTTCCCGGACCCGGCCCGAAAGCTCACGCCATCGACCGCCTTCACGCGGCCGAAGCGTTTCGTCACCTGCTCGAGAACGATTTCCGACATGCGCTAGCGCTCGACGGGATAGCCTGCCGCACGCCACTCCGGGAAGCCATCCTCCAGGCGCCGCGCCTTGATTCCCCGCTCGCGCAGCGTGCGCACGGCGTCGAAGGACATCAGGCAATAGGGGCCGCGGCAGTAGGCAACGACTTCCTTGCGCCGGGGCAGCTTCGCAAGCCGCGCTTCGAGCCGGTCGAGCGGGACGTTGATGGCGCCGGGAACGTGGCCGGCGGCGTACTCCTCCGGCGGGCGCACGTCGATCACCACCACCAGTCCCTTGGCCGCGCGTTCCAGCAGCTCGGCGGGCGCCACGGGCTCCATGTCGTCCAGGTGTCCGAGCCAGGTGCGCACGAGCTTCTCCACTTCCGCCACGCGCTCCTCGGCCACGTTCTGCAGCGCCGAGTAGAGGTTCACCACGTCGTCCCCCGCCAGGCTGTAGTAGACGCGCAGTCCCTCCTTGCGGGCATGGACGAGTCCGGCGGCGCGCAGGGCCTGCAGGTGCTTGGAGCAGTTGGCCATCGAGAGTCCGGTCATCTGCGCCAGCACGTCGACACTGCGTTCGCCCTGGGCGATGTACTCGAGCAGCTGCAGGCGCGCCTCGCTCGCGAGGGCCGCGGCCACGCGCGCGATCTGCTGGTAGAGGGTGGACTTCAACGCTTCGCTTGACGGCATGGTCCGGGGCCTATAGTCTACTAATCAACCGAGTAGTTGAATAGTCGCATTGTGCAGCTCCATGGTAACGGAGGGCAAGGCATGGAAGGTTCGGCAGGCGGCGGGCTGGAGCTGGCATTGCGCCTTGGGGCGTTTTTCGGCGTCTTCGCGGCGATGGCGTTGTGGGAGGTGCGGGCGCCGCGCAGGCAGCGGGTGTATGCGCGCCGCGTGCGCTGGGTGGCGAATCTCGGCCTCGTCGCGTTCAACAGCGTGGTCGTGCGCCTGCTCTTCCCGGTGGCGGCGGTCGCCTTCGCGGCAGTCGCCGCGGAGCGCGGGTGGGGCCTGCTCAACGCCTTTGAGCTTCCGTCCTGGCTCGCGATCGCCGTCGCGCTCCTCGCGCTGGACCTGGCGATCTACTTCCAGCACGTCCTGTTCCATGCCGTGCCGCTTCTCTGGCGCCTGCACCGGGTGCACCACGCCGATCCGGAATTCGACGTCACCACCGGCGCCCGCTTTCACCCGATCGAGATCGTCCTGTCGATGCTGATCAAGCTCGCCGCCATCGCGGTGCTGGGGGCTCCTGCCGTTGCCGTTCTGGCCTTCGAGATCGTGCTCAACGCCTGCGCCATGTTCAACCACGGCAACGTCGGACTGACGGAGGGCATCGATCGTGCCCTGCGCCGCCTGGTCGTCACGCCGGACATGCACCGCATCCACCACTCGATGGCGATGGCCGAGGCCAACAGCAACTACGGCTTCAACCTCTCCTGGTGGGATCGGCTCTTCGGCACCTACCGGGCCGAGGCGAGCCTGCCGCAGGATCGGATGGCGATCGGCGTCGAGGGCATCACCGGTGACGCGCGCGCGGTCTCGTTCGCCGGCATGCTCGCCATCCCGTTCGCAGACGATGTTCCGCCCCACCTCGTCCGGCGCGCAGGACCGTGGGAGTCGATCACGCCCCTGCGGCTGCGGTCGCTCCTGCGCGAGGGCGCCGTGCAGGTCCTCGACGTGCGCGAAACAGAGGCCTTTGCAGGCGAGGCAGGGCACATTGCCTGCGCGCGCAACATTCCCTTGGGCGAGTTGCCCTCGCGGCTGCGGGAACTCGCCGGCTGGCGCAATGGCGGACTCGTCCTCATCTGCCGGACGCAGGTACGGTCCCGCCAGGCGGCCCGGCTCCTGGCCGACAACGGCTTTCGCGGCTTGCGGATAGCGCACGGGGGCATGCGGGCCTGGCGCGAGGCTGGCTTCCAGGTCGCCTTTGGTCCGGGTGCCGCGCGGTCGTGCCGCCAGCATGCGGTTGCCGAAGGGCAGGGGTGGATGCCCGAGAGCTGCCGGGCCTGCGCGATCCATGCCCGTCACCGGCATCCCGCGCAGGAAACCTCGAGCGGCGTCCTCGCGCCGCGAGCCACCGTTCCGTTTTCAGGAGACTGACCATGAGCACCACCCTTTTCATCGTCAACGAAGCTCCCTATGGCAACGAGCGCGCCTACAACGCGCTGCGCCTGGCCGGCGCGCTCTCCGGCCGGGAGGGCGAGCAGGTCCGGGTATTTCTCATGGCCGATGCCGTCGCTTGCGCCAAGGCCGGCCAGAAGGTGCCCGAGGGCTACTACAGCATCCAGATCATGCTGGGCAAGGTCCTGCGCAAGGGCGAGGTGGGGCTCTGCGGCACCTGCATGGATGCGCGGGGCGTGGCCGACTCGGAATGCATCGAAGGCGCCAGGCGCGGCACGATGGCGCAACTCGCGGAGTGGACGGCACTCGCCGACAAGGTCTTGGTATTCTGAGACCCGGTCGGCCATGAGCCGGTCCTGACGACCGAACGAGGACAAAGGTGGTGATTCCCGAGCTCGGCGTCATCGAAGGCTATTTCGGAGACCCCTGGTCCCATGCCGAGCGCAAGCCGGTGATGGCGGACCTGAGGCGACTCGGCTATTCGTTCTTCCACCACGCGCCGAAGGCGGACGCCTTCCTGCGGCGACAATGGCGCAAGTCGCATCCCGACACCGCGCTCTCCGGCCTCGCGGACCTTGCCGCGCATTGCCGGAGCCTCGGCATGCGCTTCGGCATCGGCCTGAGTCCCTACGAGCTGTATCGCGACTTCTCCGGCGCCGCGAAGGCGGACTTCCACGCCAAGATTCGCGCGCTGGACGACGTCGGTCTCGACGATCTCGCGATCCTCTTCGACGATACGCGAGGCGACGTGCCCGACCTGGCCGCGCGGGAGGCGGACATCGTGCACGCTGCCATGGCGCTCACGCGCGCGACCCGGGTCGTGATGTGCCCTACCTACTACTCGGAAGACGGGATGCTGGATGCCCTGTTCGGGGAACGGCCCGCGGGATACCTGGAGGAGCTCGGGCGCCGGCTGGATCCCCGGGTCGGGGTCTACTGGACCGGCGAGGAAATCTGCGCCCGCGAGTTCTCGCCCGGCCACCTGGGTCGCGTCGCCGATGCCCTGCAGCGCAAGCCGACCCTGTGGGACAACTACCCGGTCAACGACGGCCCCCGCATGTCGCGCTTCCTTCACCTGCGCGGATTCACGGGACGGCCGGCCACGATCGGCGCCAGTGTCGCCGCGCACGCCATCAATCCCGCCCTGCAACCGCGCCTGTCCCTGATCCCGGCCGCAACGCTCGCCGCCAGCTACCGGGAGGGTTCCGGCTACTGCTACATGCGCGCGTTCCGCGAGGCCGCGCATGCGTTGGCCGGCGCCGACCTTGCACGGATGCTGGAGGCCGATCTGCTCGCGCTGCAGGACCTGGGCATCGACCGCCTGTTCGACGAACGGGGCCGGCTGCGGGCGCGCTATGTCGCCGTCGACCACCCGATGGCCGCCGAGATCGTTCGCTGGCTGGACGGTGCCTACACGGTGGATCGCTGGGAGCCCGAGTCCGGATAGGATGGGCAAATCAATGCCGGGTCGTCGCGCCGGCTCCGCAGCCAGGGCAATTCGCACAGCAGGAGGAACGAACATGGCACACATCGTCATCGTCGGCGCGGGACTGGGCGGCATGCCCATGGCCTACGAGATGCAGGAGCAGTTGCGTCCCGGCGACAGGCTCACGGTGGTGAGCAACGGCCCGAACTTCCACTTCGTGCCGTCCAACCCCTGGGTCGCGGTGCGCTGGCGCCAGCGCGGCGAGATCGAGTTCCCGGTCGCCCCCTATCTCGCGAAGAAAGGCATCGGCTGCAACCCGGCGGGCGTGAAGCGGGTGCACCCGGAGCGCAACCAGGTGGAGCTGGGCGACGGCGCCTTTCTCGATTACGACTATCTGATCATGGCCACCGGTCCGAAGCTCGCCTTCGACGAGGTCGAGGGGCTGGGTCCCGAGGGCCATACGCAGTCGGTCTGCCATGTCGACCACGCCGAGCGCGCGGCGGTGGCATGGGATGCGTTTGTCGAGGAACCGGGCCCGATCGTGGTGGGCGCGGTGCAGGGCGCCTCGTGCTTCGGACCGGCCTACGAGTTCGCGTTCATCATGGAAACGGACCTGCGCCGCCGCAAGATACGCGACCGCGTGCCGATGACCTTCGTCACCGCGGAGCCCTACATCGGGCACCTCGGGCTCGGGGGCGTCGGCGACTCGAAGACGATGCTCGAGTCGGCGCTGCGCGAAAAGCACATCAAGTGGATCTGCAATGCCAGGGTGACCAGGGTCGAGGCGGGAATGATGCACGTCACCGAGCACGACGAGGAGGGCAAGCCGAAGAAGGAGCACGCCCTGCCGTTCCGCTACTCGATGATGCTGCCCGCCTTCAAGGGAACCGACGCCGTCTTCGGCATCGAGGGACTCACGAATCCGCGCGGCATGATCCTGATCGACGCCAACCAGCGCAATCCGAAGTACCGCAACATCTACGCGGTGGGCGTCTGCGTGGCCATCCCGCCGGTCGAGGCGACCCCGGTGCCGACCGGAGCGCCCAAGACCGGGTTCATGATCGAGTCGATGGTCACCGCGACCGCCCTCAACATCCGTGCTGAGCTCGACGGCAAGCCGGGCCAGGAGAAGGCGACCTGGAATGCCGTGTGCCTGGCCGATTTCGGCGATACCGGCATCGCATTCGTCGCGCTGCCGCAGATCCCGCCGCGCAACGTGAACTGGTTCTCCGAGGGCAAGTGGGTGCACCTGGCCAAGATCGCCTTCGAGAAGTACTTCATCCGCAAGATGAAGAAGGGGACGTCCGAGCCCTACTACGAGAAGCAGGTGATGGCCATGCTGGGCATCGCCAAGCTCAGGAAGTAGCGGCTGCCGGGCCGGCTGCCCGCGCCGGGTCAGGGAGCCACGCAACCCCGGGCGCCCAGCGCCTGGAAGACGCGCGCCGTGTGCTCGCCCTGCACGAAGGCGACGACCTGCAGGCGTTCGCGGTTCCACGACGCCGGCAGGGCGACGCTTCGCCTGAGAGTCGCCTCGCCGTCCTGCAGGCGGACCGGGCCGAACCAGTCGCGCGCCACGTGATCGTGCGCCAGCTTCGCGCCGCGGTTCTCGCCGCGCTGCACGTTCGACGCGAGGCCGCTTTCGGCGATCGTCACGTACAGTGCGACCGGCTCGGCGTCGATGCGCGAGGTCGCTGCGACGTGGATCGCGAGGGTGTCGTTCTGCGCGAGGCTCGCCTGCACGCGGATGACGGCGGCAGCCGCAAGCGTGTTCTGCTGCCGCACCCGGTCGCGCAATTCGTCGCGGCCGGCCGGCACTTCGAGGCCATTCACGAAGAAGTGCGGCGTGTAGGCGGTCTTGCGGCGATTGGCGCGCACGAGCCACCCCTGGCGTTCCCCGAAGGCGGCCAGCGCGTAGGGGTCCTTCCAGCCGATGTAGTCCCAATAGTCGACGTGCAGGGCCAGGGACACGGCCTCGGCGGCGGGATCGAGCGCGTGCGGCAGGCGGCTCAACAGGCGATCGGCCGGCGGGCAACTCGAGCAACCTTCGGAAGTGTAGAGCTCGACCAGCGCGGCCACCTTCGGACCGCTGCGCGCGTCGCAGGCGGCAAATCCGGCGCAAGGCAGGCTTGCGGACGAGGCGGCGAGGAGCAGGCTGCAAAGGAGTCGGGGCACGGTCAGGGCGGGTATCGCGCGTTCAGGTCGCCGCCGGGGACTGTGCGGCATGCTGGCTACTTCGTATGGCAGGTTCAGGCGGTTACACCGCAAGCGCGCATGGCGTGGAATGTTTCTCCGGACGCACCGGGGCGTTAACCTGCGACAGGGCCCGCTGCGGCGGCGATGGTATGGTTCCTGTGCGGAAGCGGAAGGGCGGACGGATGGACAGTCGCAGCGCAAGTCCTGAAGGACCCGGGGGGGGGCAGACGCCGGAGGCCGTGCTCGAGGCCACCCGGCAGTTCCTCGCGGAGCTGCACCCCGGCGTTGCGCGTACCCGCCCCATCACCCTGGACAGTTCGCTCGAGCGCGACCTCGGGCTCGACAGCCTGAGCCGGGTCGAGCTGGCGGTGCAGATCGAGCGCCGGTTCGGCGTGCACGTGGCCGAACAGGCACTTGGGGAAGCCGTCACGGTGCGCGACCTCCTGGTGGCGTTGCGGGGTGCGGCGGCGTTCCTGCCCGGGGAAGAGCACGCCGCCCTGCCGTCCGGCTGGGGAGTGGCCGCGCAACCTGCGCCCGCCGCTGCCGCCTCGCTCCTCGAGGTGCTCGACTGGCACGCCGGTGAGCATCCGGATCGCGTGCAGATCGTCCATCTCGACGACCGGGGCGAGACGAACCTGAGCTATGGCGAGCTGAAGAGGGGATCCGGGCGCATTGCCGCGGGGTTGCAGCGCCTGGGCCTGGAGCGGGGCGCGACGGTGGCGATCATGCTGCCCACCTGTCCCGCGTACTTCCACGCCTACCTCGGCATCCTCCGCGCGGGGGGCATCCCGGTCCCGATCTATCCGCCGGCGCGCCTGTCGCAGATCGAGGAGCACGTGCACCGGCACGCCGGCATCCTCGCCAATGCGCAAACGGGCATCCTGGTCACGGTGCCCGAGGCGCGCGTCGTGGCGCGGCTGCTCGAGGCGCGCGTGGCCGGCCTGCGCCGCGTCGTGACCGTCGATGAGCTGCTGGCTGCGGACGGCGAGCCGCAGGCGGTGCGCCCGAAGCAGGACGACATCGCCTTCATCCAGTACACGTCGGGAAGCACCGGCGACCCCAAGGGCGTGGTCCTCACGCACGCGAACCTCCTGGCCAACATCCGCGCCATCGGCAAGGCGATCGACATCGGCCGCGACGACGTGTTCGTAAGCTGGCTGCCGCTGTACCACGACATGGGGCTCATCGCCGCCTGGCTGTCCGGCATGTACTTCGCGACCCCCCTGGTGGTGATGTCGCCGCTCGCCTTTTTGGCGCGACCCGAGCGCTGGCTGCACGCGATCCACCACTACCGCGGCACCGCGACGGCGGCGCCCAATTTCGCCTACGAGCTGTGCGTGAAGCGCATCGACGCGAACCGCATCGAGGGCCTCGACCTGGGCTCGCTGCGGCTGGCGGCCAACGGGGCGGAGCCGGTGATCCCGGAGACGATGCGCCGCTTCGCCGAGCGCTTCGCGCCCTATGGATTCCGGGCCGGGGCCATGACGCCCGTGTACGGGCTGGCCGAAGGCACCGTGGGCCTCCTGATTCCGCCGCCCGGCCGCGGGCCGCGCATCGACTGCATCTCCCGCGAATCCTTCAGCGACACGGGCCTCGCCGAGCCGGCCGCGGAAGGCGACCACACGGCGCTGCGCTTCGTCTCCTGCGGCCGCCCGGTGCCGGAGCACGAAGTGCGGATCGTCGATGCGCTGGGCAGCGAGGTCGCCGAGCGGGTCGAGGGGCGCCTCGAGTTCCGCGGGCCATCGGCCACCAGCGGCTACTACCGCAATCCCGGCGAGACGCGCCGCCTGTTCGACGGCGATTGGCTGGACACCGGCGACCGCGCCTATGTCGCCGACGGGGAGGTGTTTCTCACCGGCAGGGTGAAGGACATCATCATCCGGGGCGGACGCAACATCTACCCGCAGGAGGTTGAAGACGCGGTGGGCTCCCTCGCGAACGTGCGCCGCGGCTGCGTTGCCGTGTTCGGGAGTCCCGATCCGGTCAACGGGACGGAGCGGCTCGTGGTGTTCGCGGAGACGCGGCTTGCCGATGCCGCGGAGAAAGAGGCGCTGCAGGCACGGATCGTGGAAACCTGCATCGCCGTCCTCGGCGAGCCGCCCGACGCGGTGGTGCTCGCGCCGGTCCATGCGGTGCTGAAGACCTCGAGCGGAAAGCTGCGCCGTGCGGCCTGTCGCGAGCTCCACGAATCCGGGCGCGTGGCGAAGGGCGGCCGTGCGACGTGGTGGCAGGTGCTGCGCCTGGTCGCAGGCTCGCTGTTGCCGGAAGCGCGCCGCCTCCTGATGGCGGGAACGCACGTTCTCTACGGCGTCTACGTGGGGCTGCTGCTCGCGGTGGTCGTGCCGTTGGCCTGGGTGCTGACTGCGCTATCGGCCAGCCCTGCCATGGCCTGGCGCGTGAACCGGCTGGCGGCGCGGACCATCCTGGGACTCGCGGGCATGCGCCTTGCCGTGCACGGTCGCGAGCACCTGCCCGAGGGGCCGTGCGTGCTGGTGGCCAACCACGCGAGCTACTTCGACGGCCTGGCACTGCTGGCGGCCCTGCCGAGGCCCTTCGCCTTCGTGGCGAAGCGTTCGTTTCTCGATCACCCGGTGACGCGCATCTACCTGCAGAAGCTCGGAACGCAGTTCGTCGAGAGGTTCGATGCGCGGCAAAGCGTCGAGGATGCCGCACGCATCGCGGGTGTCGCCGCCGCGGGCACTTCCATGGCGTTCTTTCCCGAGGGCACGTTCCGGCGCGCGAGCGGGCTGGCAGCGTTCCGCCTGGGGGCCTTCGTGGCGGCGGTGAAGGCAGGCGCAGCCGTGCTTCCGGTCGCCATCCGCGGCACGCGCGAGGCGCTGCGCGACGGGCAATGGCTTGCGCGTCGGGGAGCGATCACGGTCACCATCGGGAGCCCCGTGACTGCCGATGCGCAGGCGCCGCAGGCCTTCGCGGCGGCGGTCGCGCTGCGCGACGCGGCACGCGCGCATATCCTGGCGCACTGCGGCGAGCCGGATGCCGGCGTGGATTGAGCGAAATGCCGGATTCCGGGGCCCGGAAGGGCGGGTTGCCCCTCTCCCGCGTAGGGCCAAAGGCTCATGCCTGCCTGCGGCAAGGCCGCTTTTTTGATCAAACGCATGAGCACCGGGGGCGGCTGGCTCTATCTTGTCTCCTGTCCGTGTATCCCTCTTTCACGTCATTGCAAAGGAGTTGCGCATGAGAGCCTCTTTCAGCCGCCCGGTCGCGTACCTGGGCATCCTTCTGGTCCTCCTGTTCGGCTTTGCCCGCGCGGCATTCGCGGTCGAGCCCCTGGTCGATCCCGCCTGGGCCGTGGCCAACATCGGCAAGCCGGGCATCGTCTTCGTCGACTTCCAGTCGGCCAAGGACTACTCGGAAGCGCACATTCCGGGTGCGGTCAACACCAACTACGCCAAGGACGGCTGGCGCGTCGAGCGCAAGGCCGACAAGGTGCCCGACATGCTGCCCGACGACGTCGGCCCGCTTGCCGCGATGATCGGCACCAAGCTCGGCATCGACAACGATACGCATGTGGTCCTCGTTCCGCAGGGCTACACCGCCCTCGACGTCGGCCAGGCCACCCGCGTCTACTGGACCCTGAAGGTGCTCGGGCATGACAAGGTCTCGATCCTGAACGGCGGGATGTCGACCTATACCGACAACGACAAGAATCCGCTCAAGACCGGCCTCGAGAAGGCCGTGCCCAAGACCTTCAAGGCGAACGTCCGCAAGGACATGGTCGTCACCATGGCCGACGTGAAGAAGGCCCGCGCGGCCGGCGTCCTGCTCGTGGACAACCGTCCGGAGGACCAATTTGTAGGCATCGCCCGGCACCCGAAGGCGCCGGTGAGCGGCACCATCGCAGGCGCCAGGAACCTGCCCAACCAGTGGACCACCGTGAACGGCGGCGGGCAGTTCCGCAGCAAGGCGCAGCTCGAAACGCTCTACAAGTACGCGGGCGTGCCCACGACGGGCGAACAGGTCAACTTCTGCAACACCGGCCACTGGGCCTCGGTCGGCTGGTTCGTCTCCAGCGAACTGCTCGGCAACAAGCAGGCGAAGGTGTATGACGGTTCCATGGTCGAGTACACCATGCTCAAGGGCGAAGGCGTCGAAGCGAAGGTGAAGCTGAACTGATCGCGGCGCCCGTCCGTGCCAGAGGGGCTCTTCGGAGCCCCTTTTTCATTGGCGCGAACGGTGTCCGATGGACTCCCGCCAGCGTCGGTCGGGCGCGGCGTGCAACCGGAATTCGCCGATGGCCGCGGGAGATTTTCGCGGGCGGCAAGTCGCGGCAGCGGGTTTCATGGCGGTGCAGCAAGAGCGAGGGCGCCGCGGGCGTCCCTCTCCTTCGAGACCCAACCCACTTGACGAGGTGACCGTGAAGATCGATCTACGCCATGCCGTGGCCTGTGCCATCGTTTCCGCCTTCTCCGCTTCCGCCGCAATCGCCGCCCAGGACGGCGTCAAGGCGACCGTCGCTCCCGAGCGCACGCCGGCGCAGGAGAGCCAGCAGAACCGCATGAAGAAGTGCAACGCCGAAGCGAAGGAGAAAGAACTGAAGGGCGACGAGCGCCGCGCCTTCATGTCCTCCTGCCTCAAGTCCTGAGCCTGTCGTACCAGGTACATGTACCTGGTACATGTACCTGGTACCTGGATGAACCCGGTTCGTGAACCGGGTTCATGGGCATCAGCCGGTGCTCCAGGCACGCGGGCGCTTCATGCCGGCGATCCGGCAGGCTTGCCCGGGGTAGCCATAGGGAAAGAGTTCGAAGAGGCGGTTGCGCGCGCCCGGGCCGAGGCGCTCCATGAGGTGGCGGATCACGAAGCGCGCGTCGGCGGCGATCTGGTGCTCCTCCCAGTAGCGGCGCATGAAGCGGATCGCGTCCCAGTGGTCGCTGCCCAGCTCGATGCCCTCGCGGCGCGCGAGCTCGACGGCGATCGCTTCCGTCCATAGTGCCGGATCCACGAGATAGCCGTCGGCGTCCAAAAGCGGCATATTGAATGCGACTTCCATGGGCGCCATGTTAGCCAAACGGATCGCCGTGTCAATTCCCCATTCCGGGAGGGCGCCGACAGTCGACATTGGTCAGTTGCCCCGCCGGGGCGCGGCGCAGAATGCTTCGTGAGTTCCGCGCAGCCGCCGCTTCCATGACCCGAAATCTCGCCCGCCCGCTCGACCGCGCCGAAGCCTTCTTCTGGCTTCTCGACCGCTGCTCGTCGATGAATTTCGCCGTCCTGGCGGAAGGGGCCGGAGCGCTTGCGGTGGAGGACCTGGAAGCCGCGCTGGTCCGCGCGCAGGCGATACACCCCGCACTGGCGGTGTCCATCGAGACGGATCCCGCCGGCCATCTGGCGTTCGTGCCGCGACCCGGGGCGCGCGCGAGCGTATCCCGGGAGGCCGCCGGCGCCGGCTGGCGCGATGCGCTCGCCCGGCGCCTGACGCAGCCCTTCGCCCTGGGAGACGCGCCGCTCCTGCGCGCGCACTGGTTCGAGCTGCCCGCGGGCCGCTGGGCCTTCGCCATCGTCTTCCATCACGCGATCGGCGATGGGCGCTCGGGGTTCCGGCTCGTGATGGACCTGCTCGAAGAGGCGCGCGGCGTCCGCCTGCCGACCGCGGCAATCGACCCGCAGCCTTCCTTGCTGGCGCTCTTTCCCGAGGACCTCGCCGGTGATCGCGGCGCGGCCCGCGCGCAGGACTGGAAGGCCGCCTTGCGCCGCGAACCGCTGCGTCCCGCGACGATGCCGGGCTTTGCCCGCGAGGCGGGAGAGCCGCAGGCGGGCATCGTGGCGATCCATCTCGAGGAAGCAGCGATGGCGGGCCTCGCGCAGCGGGCGCGCAGGATGGGCGCGAGCGTGCATGGCCTCGTCGGCGCCGCGGAACTGGTCGCGGCACGCGCGCAGTTCGGCGCCGGTGCCGCGCCCGCGTTGATGCTCACCAGTCCCGTGGACCTGCGCGGCAGTCTCGCCACTCCGGTGGGCGACACCACCCCCGGCTTCTACGTGACGCTGCTCTCGTCGCTGGCCGAGGTCGCCGGGCCGCAGGACCTCGACGCGCTGGCGACCTTTCTCACCGCGGACCTGCGGCGGCAGGTCGCGCAGGGCTGCGGCCACCTCTTCTATCACCTCGTGCCGCCAGCGGAGACCCTTGGCGCGACGCCCGAAGCCATTGCCGGGTTCGCGGCCTACCTGCAGCGCATGCCGACGGCCTTCGTCCTGAGCAACGTCGGGCGCGTCGCGGCACTTCCGGAGGCGAACGGGGTGCGCATCGACGAGGTTTCCTTCGCGCTCTGCCCGATGGCGCACCAGCCGCTGTTCGTCGCGGCGAGCACTTGGGGCGGCAGGCTCACGCTCAACGTCGTGCACGACGCGAGCCGGCTGGCGCCGGAGGCCGCGCGGGGAATCGCCGCGGAAATCGAAGCCCTGCTGCGGCAGGCCGCCGCCTGATCAGCCCAGCGGGTTCTCGCGGAACCGCGCCTGGATGCGCTCGACCTCGGGCCGGCAGGCAACGAGCGCGTCGACGCAGTCGCGGTCGAGGTGCGAGCCCGCCAGCCGCCCGAGCATGGCGAAGGCCTCGTCGTTCGCGAACGCCTTCTTGTACGGACGCCGGCTGGTGAGGGCATCGAAGACGTCGGCCACGGCCACGATGCGCGCCTCGAGCGGGATCGCGTCGCCCGCGAGGCCGTAGGGGTAGCCCTTGCCGTCGATCCGCTCGTGGTGGTAGAGCGCGATGTTGCGCACGAGCTCGATGTCGTCCAGGGTGCCGAGCCCGAAATTGCTGACCAGCTCGTCGATGATGGCCTGGCCGCGGTTGGCATGCGTGTGCATCACGGCCGTTTCGCGTTCGTCGAGGTGCGCGGGCTTCAGGAGGATCGCGTCCGGGATGCCGATCTTGCCGATGTCGTGCAGGGGGGCATAGGCCTGGATGCGCTCGATGTACTCGTCGTCCAGTCCGTGCCGGTCCGCCAGCGCGTGGGCGATCACGCGGGCATAGCGCGACATCCGGTCGAGATGGCTGCCGGTCTCGGAGTCCCGCGTGTGCACCAGGTGGCGCGCGCTCTCCAGGGCGGCCGACAGGGTGCGCGCCGCGGCCAGTTCCTGGATCACCAGCAGCGACACGAGGTGGCCGAAGACGTCGAGCTGGGCGAGCGCCATCTCGGTGAAGACATCCGGCTGGCGCGAGTTGAAGAAGACGAACCCTAGGAAGCTGCCGTTCGCGAACATCGGCAGCGTGTAGCTGGCCGCGTAGCCCGCCCGTCCCAGGCGCTTCGCATGCTCGCTCTCCGCGTTCTCGAAGGTGAGCATGTTCTGGATGACGCGGGAGCGGCCCTCGTCGAGCAGCTGCTTGAGCGAGGGCACCTCGGCGATGGGGGCCTGGTAATGCGGCAACGGGTCCTCGCCCTCGCTCGAGTGGGCGAAGGTCTTGAGGAGCGTGGTCTTCGGGTCGTAGACCGCGACGGCGATCCGCGCGATGAACGGCATGAACGCGCGCACGGCCAGGCGGATCTCGCGCAACCGGTAGCGCAGCGACCCGTCGTCGTTGAGCGCCTGCAGCGCGTCGTGGTGCGCGGGCTCGTTCACGGCGTCGTATCGGGTGGAATCGTTCATGGCGACGGCGCGCGCGGTGTCGCGGGCGCCGGCTTGATGCCCAGCTTGTCGGCGGCGCGCACCAGCTCGGCGACGGAGCGCACGCGCATCTTCTCCATGACGCGGCCGCGGTGCACCTTCACGGTCTTCTCCGTGGTGCCGATCTCGGCCGCGATCACCTTGTTGCGCTTGCCGGCGATCACGTGGGTGAGCACCTCGCGTTCGCGCGGCGTCAGTTCTCCGTAGCGCAGGGCGATGTCGCGCTTGCTGCTCTTGTCGCTCGAGGCGGCACGCGCGCGCTCCACGGCGCGGGCGAGGGCGGCGAGCAGCGTGGCGGCGTCCACCGGCTTCAGCAGGAAGTCGACCGCACCGCGCTTCATCGAGGTGACCGCGCCGGGCACGTCGCCGTGGCCGGTCAGGAAGATCACCGCGATTTCCGGCCGCACCGCCTGCAGCCGCGCATGCAGGTCCAGGCCGCTCTTGCCGGGGAGCCCGATGTCGAGGAGTGCGCAGGAAGGGCCGGTGATGGCGGGCAGGAACTCGAGGAACTCCTCGGCGGTGGCGAAAGCCTGCGGGTCGGCGCCCTCCGCGCGCAGCAGCCGCGTGAGCGAGTTGCGCACGGACGGGTCGTCGTCGACGATGTAGAGGCCTACGCCCTCTGCGGCGAGCATGGCTCTTCTCCGGGAAGCAGGATGGTGAAGCACAGGCCACGGCCGGCGTTGCGCGCCACTTCGAGCCGGCCGCCATGCGCCTCCACGAGGGAGCGCGTGACGAGGAGGCCCAGGCCGGTGCCGCGGGCCTTGGTGGTGTGGAAGGTCTGCAGCATGCGCGCGAGCGCCGCGTCGTCGGCGCCGTGGCCCGTGTCCGCCACGCGG
>CAZOIB010000325.1:0-9952 GCA_964579785.1 uncultured Lysobacter sp.
TGCCGTACTGCGCGTACTTCTCGCGCACCTCGGAGAGCACGTACTCGACGTTGGCCGCCAGGCAATCCTCGCCCGCCTTCTCGGCGAAGTTCACCTTTCCGCACTGGCTGAAGGCGGGGTTCACGAACCAGGGGTCGATGCCCAGGAGTTCCGCGAAATCGTCCGCGACATCCTCGTAGGCGTGGAAGTGGCGGGTCTTGCGGCGCGTCGACCAACCGGCGATGAGGGGAGGGACGACCGTCTGCTCGAGGCCCCGCAGGATCGCGGGAACGCCGCCGGAGAGATCGTTGTTCAGGACGACGGCGCAGGGGTCGAACCCGTCGAGCCCGAGGCGGTTGCCGGTTCGCCGCAGCGGCTCGAGGAGCACCTTGTCGCCATTCGCGGTTTCCAGTTCCGTCGGGCCGGCGAGATCGGGAATGAGGCTGCCGATGCGCACGGCGAGCCCGGCGCTCTCGAGGATGCGCTTGAGGGTCGCGACGTTCTGCAGGTAGTAGAGGTTGCGCGTGTGGTTCTCCGGCACGAGGACGAACTTCTGCGCGTCCGGGCAGAGCTTCTGGATGGCCGACATCGCAGCGTGCACGCACAGCGGCAGGAAATCGGGGTTCAGGTTGTTGAACCCGCCGGGGAAGAGGTTGGTGTCGACCGGGGCCAACTTGAACCCGCTGTTGCGCAGGTCCACCGAGGAATAGAAGGGGACTTCGTGTCCGGCGAAGCGGGCGCGGAACCAGCGCTCGATCTCCGGGCGGCGGTCGAGGACGAGCCGCTCCAGGTCGTGCAGCGGTCCGGTGAGCGATGTGGTGAGGTGGGGAACCATCGGCGGGTTGGGGGCGCTTGCCCCTCGTCGCGAGAGCGGAGGGCTAGTTTAACCCGGCTGAATGATAAAATTCGCGCCTCGCCCTCCCGCCGGCATGCAGGCCCGCCGGCCCGTACCCCCCATGACTTCCCTGCACATACTCGGCATCTGCGGCACCTTCATGGGCGGTCTCGCGAAGATCGCCCGCGAGGCCGGCCACACGGTCACGGGTTGCGACGCGCAGGTCTATCCGCCCATGAGCGAGCAGCTGCGCGACCTCGGCATCGGCCTGCACGAGGGCTACGATGCGGGGCAGCTGGAGCGCCATCCGGCGGACCTCCATGTGGTCGGCAATGCCATGACGCGCGGCAAGCCCGTGATCGAGGAGATCCTGAACCGCGGGCTTCCCTACGTGTCGGGGCCGCAGTGGCTCGCGGAGAACGTGTTGCCGGGCAAGTGGGTGCTGGCCGTGGCCGGCACGCACGGCAAGACCACCACCGCGGCGATGCTCGCCTGGATCCTCGCGGAGGCGGGGCTGAACCCCGGGTTCCTGATCGGCGGCGTGCCGCGCAACTTCCACGTCTCCGCGCTCCTCACCGACTCGCCCTTCTTCGTGATCGAGGCCGACGAGTACGACACGGCCTTCTTCGACAAGCGCTCCAAGTTCGTCTGGTACCGGCCGCGCACGTTAATCCTGAACAACCTCGAGTTCGACCACGCCGACATCTTTCCCGACCTGGCGGCGATCGAGACGCAGTTTCATCACCTGGTGCGCACGGTTCCGGCCAACGGACTCCTGGTGGCCAACGGCGCCGAGGCCGCGATCGCACGCGTCCTCGCGAGGGGATGCTGGACGAGCGTCGAGCGCTTCGGGCCCGGTCACCCCTGGAGCATCGGGACGGTGAACCCGGACGACTCCTTCGAGGTGCTGCTGGGCGGGGTCGCGCAGGGCGTGGTGCGCTGGGACACGACGGGCGAGCACAACCGCGCGAATGCGCTCGCCGCGCTCGCCGCCGCGCGCCACGCCGGCGTGCCGCTCGCCGCCGGCATTGCGGCGCTGTCGCGCTTCCAGGGAGTGAAGCGGCGCATGGAGGTGCGCGGCACGGCGGGAGGCGTCACCGTGTACGACGATTTCGCCCACCACCCGACCGCTTTCGAGGCGACCATCGCGGGCCTGCGCAGGCGCGTGGGCACCTCGCGCATCGTGGCGGTCTTCGAGCCGCGCTCCAACACCATGAAGCTCGGCACGATGCAGGCGCGCCTTGCCGCGAGCCTCGCGGGCGCGGACCTCGTGTACTGCTACGCGAGCCACCTCGGCTGGGACCCGGAAGCGGCCCTGGCGCCGCTCTCCTCGCGCGCCGCCATCTATTCGGATATCGACCCGCTGGTCGAGGCCCTGGGACAAGTGCTGCAGCCGGGCGACCATGCGCTCGTCATGTCCAACGGCGGCTTCGGCGGCATCCATGCGAAGTTGCTGGCGCGCCTCGCAGCGTGGGAGTCTTGACTATGACCACGCTCGCCTACCGCATCGTCAACGTGTTCACCCGGGGCGGGCCGTTCACCGGCAATCCGCTTTGCGTCTTCGAGGACGGCAGCCGCGTGGACGGCGCGACCATGCAGGCGCTGGCGCGGCAGTTCAATCTTTCCGAGACCACGTTCATCCTGCCCTCGGACCGGGCCACGGCGGGCGTGCGCATCTTCACGCCGTCCTACGAAATGCCCTTCGCCGGGCATCCGACGCTGGGCACCGCGCACGTGGTGCGCGCTCTCAAGGCGACCGGCGACGCGGTCACCCTGGACATGAAGGCGGGAATCATCCCGGTCGAGGCGAGCGGCGAGCGCTGGACGCTCGCCGCCAACGCGCCGCGCTGGCGCGAAGTGGACGAGACGCGCGGCGAGCTGGCCGACATCCTCGGGCTCTCCGCCGCCGACCTGCTCGAGCGGCCGCTGTGGGTGAACACGGGCAAGGAGCAGCTGATCGTGCCCGTGGCCTCGCCGGAAGCCGTGCGCCGCGCCCGCCCGCGTGCGGATGCCTTCGCGCGCCTGAAGAGCGAGGACGGGCACAGCATGGCGTACGTGTTTGCCGACGCCGGCGACGCGGCGGGCACGGTCGTCTCGCGATTCTTCTTCCCGAGCGGCGCCGCGGTCCTCGAGGACCCGGCGACCGGATCGGCCTGCGCCAATCTCGGCGGCTGGTTCTGCGCCCTGCGGCCCGGCGAGGATGTGCGGCGCACCATTGCGCAGGGCGACGAAGTCGGGCGTCCCTCGACACTCTTCCTTGCAGTGCAAGCGGGCGCGGTTGGCGTCGGCGGCAACGTGATCGCGCTCGCCCGCGGCACTGTCGAGATCCCCGGGCTCGCTTGAAGACGATCCTCTACCTGCACGGGTTCATCAGCTCGCCGGCATCGCGCAAGGCAGTCATGCTGGGAGATTACCTGCGCGGGCAGGCGCCGGACATCGAGTACCTCGTGCCGGCCCTCGGGCACCGTCCGGCGCAGGCCTGCGCGCAGGTGCGCTCGCTCTGCCGCGGCCGCGATCCCGCCGACCTGCTGCTCGTCGGGAGTTCCCTGGGCGGGTTCTATGCGACGGTCGCCGCGCAGGAATCGGGGTGCCGCGCCGTCGCGGTCAATCCCGCGGTGCATCCGCAGAACCACTTCGCGCGCTACCTCGGGCCGCAGGCCAACCTCTACACCGGCGAGCGCTTCGACCTCACGCGGGAGCATGTCGCGGAACTCGCGGCGCTGGACCCGCCCGCGATCACACGCCCGGAGCGCTACTGGCTGCTGGTCGAGACCGGCGACGAAGTCCTCGACCATCGCGAGGCGCTCGCCTATTACGCCGGCGCCTGCCATTCGGTCGTGCAGGGCGGCGATCATTCCTTCACGAGCTTTCCCGAATTCGTGCCGGATATCGTCGCGTGGGCGCGCGAGTCCGGCCGCGGGCCGGCCGCCAGGGCCGCTTCATGACCCAGGTGCTGTTCGAGGAGGACGGGGCGTTCCGCGTCGGCACCATCCTCTCCGAGGCCGGCGCCGCCTGCCAGGTAGAGGCCGCGCACGGCAAGCGCTCCAAGGTCAAGGCGAGTGCCGTGCTGCTGCGTTTCGATGGCCAGTCGTTGTCGGCCTTCATCCCGGAGGCCCAGTCGCGCGCCGAGGGCATCGACCCGCAATTCCTGTGGGAGGTGTGCGGCGGGGAGGAGTTCGGTTTCGCCGATCTCGCGCGCGACTACTACGGCCATGCGCCGGCCCCGCTGGAAGCCACGGCGGTGGCGCTCGCGCTGCACGCGAGCCCGATGTACTTCTACCGGCGCGGCAAGGGCCGCTACCAGGCCGCGCCCGCGGAAAACCTCCGCGCCGCGCTGGCCGGGCTGGAAAAGAAGCGCCGCCAGCAGGAACAGGTGGATGCCTGGGCTGCGGCCATCGGCGCCGGAGCGATCCCGCCGGAAATCGCCGCCCGGCTCGACGTGCTCCTCTTCAAGCCGGACAAGATGTCGCTCGAGTGGCGCGCGCTCGACCAGGCGGCCACGCAGGCCGGGCTTGCGCCACAGAAGCTCCTGGCGAGCCTGGGGACCCTCTCGGGGCCCGAGGACTACTTCCTGCGCCGCTTCGCCTTCGAGCTCTTCCCGCAGGGGCTCGCTTTCCCCGAGGTGGCGCCGGTGCATGCGCCGCGCGATCTTCCCCGGGCCCCGGCACCGGCGTTCTCCATCGACGATCACGAGACCACGGAAATCGACGATGCGTTTTCGGTCGAACGCATCGCCGGGGGGAGGCTGCGCGTCGGCGTGCACATCGCGGCTCCCACCCTTTTCTTCGGGCGCGACCATGCGCTGGAGACCATCGCGCGCGAACGGCTCTCCACGGTCTACTTCCCCGGCGGGAAGATCACGATGCTGCCGGAGGCGGCGATCGCGGAGGCCACGCTCGCGGAAGGGCGCGAGGTGGCGGCCGCCTCGCTCTACCTCGACGTGGATGCGGACACGCTCGACATCGTGGCCACCGAGTCGCGCCTGGAGCGCGTCGCGATCGCCAGCAACCTGCGCATCGCGGAACTCGAGCAGCGCCTCCACGAGGAGTCGCTTGCCGCCGGCAATGTCGAGGGGGCGCACGGCGAGGATCTTCTCCTCCTGTGGCGGCTGGCGAAGAAACTGCGCGCGGCACGCGGCGCCGGCGAGGACGTGGCCGACGCAGGGTCCGCCAAGCCGAGAACCGAGAAGCTCGACTACACCTTTCGCGTGGAGGGCGGCCGCATCGCCATCGAGCCGCGCCGGCGCGGCACGCCGATCGACGTCCTGGTCTCGGAGTTCATGATCCACTTGAACGCCACCTGGGGGCGGATGCTCGCCGATGCGGGCTATCCCGCCATCTACCGCAACCAGCGCGGCATCAAGACGCGCATGGAAGTCGAGCCGGGCGCGCACGACTGGCTGGGGGTGACGCACTACGCCTGGTCGAGTTCGCCGTTGCGGCGCTTTTCCGACCTCGCCAACCAGCGCGAGCTGGTGGCATTGCTCAGGGGCGAGCCGGCGCCGTATGCCCGCGACGACCTGGCGGGCGCGGCCCGCGAGTTCGAGGATGCCTACGAGGCCTACGCCGAGCACCAGCGCCACCTCGAGCGCTACTGGTGCCTGCGCTGGATCCTCCAGGAGGGCATCGCGGCGGCGGATGCGACGATCGTGCGCGACGAGCTGGTGCGCCTGGACGGCATTCCGCTCGTCTGTCGCGCCACCGGCCTTCCCCCTTCGGCCCCCGGCGAGCGCGTCCGCGTCGCCTTCGGCGAGCCCGACCTGTGGGAGGTGCACCTTCCGTGCCGCTACCTGGGCAAGCCCGGCGAGGGGTAGCCGCTGCTATCATCCGGGCTCATGTTCCGCCCGATCGAGCGATCCCCGGCCAGCCGATGCAGCTGAGGCAGCCAACAGCCGACGCGCTCCTGCATTTTTCCGATTACCTGCTGGAGCGGTTCGGCCTTGTCGCCTCGATGCAGGTGGCGCTGGTGGCCTCCGTGGCCTGCCACGCGTTCGCCATCGTCGGGCTCGGGTTCAAGGTGCCCGACCCGCGCGGCTTCGATGCGCCGCACAACGTCCTCGACGTCGTGCTGGTGAACGCGAAGTCCGCCTCCAGGCCGGCCAAGGCCGACGCGCTGGCGCAGGCGAACCTGGACGGCGGCGGCAACACCGACGCGAAGCGCCGTGCCGCCAGCCCGTTTCCGGTGCTGGACAGCCGCGCGAGCGCGCCGGAGGTGAAGCAGGCGCAAAGCCGCGTGCAGCAGCTCGAGCGCGAGGCCACGGAACTCATGACGCGCCTGAAGTCCCAGGCGGCCGTCGCACCCCCCGACCCGGTGGGCGAGAAGAACGACAAGCCCGACAAGTCGGCGCAGGACCTGATCGAGAAGAGCCTGGAGATCCAGCGGCTCGAGGCGCAGATCCGGCGCGACTACCAGGCCTACCAGGAGCGCCCGCGCAAGCAGTTCATCGGCGCGCGCACCTCCGAGTACCGCTTCGCCATGTACGTGGACAACTGGCGCCTGAAGATCGAGCGGATCGGCAACCTCAACTACCCCGACGAGGCGCGCCGGCGCAGGCTCTACGGGTCGCTGCAGCTCACGGTGGGGCTGAAGCCCGATGGCGAGGTGGAATCGGTGGAGGTGAACCGCTCCTCGGGCCACAAGGTGCTCGACCAGGCGGCGGTGCGCATCGTGCGCCTGGCCGCGCCCTTCGACCGCTTCCCCGATGCCATCCGGGCCGACACCGACATCCTCTACATCACGCGGACATGGACCTTCGCGCGCGGCGATCAGCTTTCCGCCGAGTGACCGCGCACCGACTTGAAGAGGGCCAGCGCCTTCTCGCGCTGTGCCGCGTGCTCGACGATGGGCTCCGGGTAGTCGCGGCCGACGATGCAACCGCAGGCCTCCTGTTCGGTGGCTGACATCGTCCAGGGTGCATGGACGAACCTGTCGGGGACGCGCGCCAGCTCCGGCAGGTAGCGGCGGATGAATCTTGCGCCGGGATCGAAGCGTTCGGACTGCGCCACGGGGTTGAAGATGCGGAACCAGGGCTGCGCATCGCAGCCCGTCGAGGCGGCCCATTGCCAGCCGCCATTGTTGGCGGCGAGGTCGAAGTCGATCAGGTTGTCGGCGAAGTACTTCTCGCCGCGCCGCCAGTCGAGGAGCAGGTCCTTCACCAGGAACGAGGCGACGACCATGCGCAGGCGGTTGTGCATGTAGCCGGTGGCGTTGATCTGGCGCATCGCCGCGTCGACGATCGGGAAGCCGGTGCGCGCTTCGCACCAGGCGGCGAAGTGCTCGTCCGTCCCCGGCCACGCAATGGCGTCGTACTCCCGGCGGAAGGCGCCCGCTGCCGCGTGCGGGTGGTGCCACAGGATCTGGAAGTAGAAGTCCCGCCACACCAGTTCCGAGAGCCAGGTCGCCGCGCCCTCGCCCGGGGTTCGCCACGCCGTGCCGGCGAGTTCGCGGATCGAGATGGTGCCGAAGCGGTTGTGCACCGAGAGATACGACACGCCCTTCACCGCCGGAAAGTCACGCGCCGTCCCATAGTCGCGCATGCGCGGCTCGAAATCCGCGGCCAGTTGCCGTGCCCCGGACATGCCCGTGGGCACGCGCAGCGCGGCGAGATCGGCCGCCGCGAATCCCAGTGACGCGAGCGTGGGCGACGGTGCCGCGAAATCGGGCCGCGCCAGGCGGCTGGCGTACTTCGCCACCGGATAGGCCTTGAGGTAGTAATCGTCCACCTGCGCCAGCCAGGCGCGCTTGTAGGGCGTGAATACCGAGAACGGACCGCCGGCCCGGGTCAGGACTTCGTCCCTGGCGAAGACGGCGTGATCCTTGGCGAGGTGCAGGCGCCGGCCAGCGGACGCCAGTGACGCCGCGACGGCGGCATCGCGGGCAATGGCAGCCGGCTCGTAGTCCTCGTTGGCGAAGACGGCAGCGACCGCGAGCCGGGTGGCGAGCTCGGGTATCGCTGCGCGCGCGGTGCCGTCCAGGACGATGAGGCCGCCGCCCCGGGCGGCAAGGGCTTGCGCGAGCTCGGCGAGGCTCGCGAGGATGAATTCCACCCGCCGGTCGGCTCTCGCCGGCAACGCGGCGAGGATTTCGCGGTCGAAGACGAACGCGCAGTACACCTGCCGCGACGCGGCCAGGGCGTAATGGAGCCCGGCATTGTCCGAGTCGCGCAGGTCGCGGCGGAACCAGAACAGGGATCGGTCGTAGGCGGTCACGGCGGCCGGCAGGGGGAATGGCCCCCGTGTCCGATGGCGGCCGGGGTGCGTTCGAATTAGAATATGGGGCTGGTGGCAAATGCAAACGATCAATCTCACGAGCCACTTCCTGATCGCCATGCCCGGCATGGTGGATCCCAACTTTTCCAAGAGCCTCACCTTCATCTGCGAGCACAACGAGCGCGGCGCCCTGGGGCTCGTGGTGAACCGCCCCACGGACGTGACGCTGGGCACGCTCTTCCGGCAGGTGGAGATCGAGCTGGACGACGAGCCCCTGGCTGCGCAGCCCGTCTTCTTCGGCGGGCCGGTGCAGCTCGAGCACGGCTTCGTCCTGCACCGCCCGCTCGGCGAGTGGCGCTCGACGCTGCCGGTGGGCGAGATCGGGCTCACCACCTCCCGCGACATCCTCGAGGCGCTGGCCCGGGGCGAAGGCCCGCGCGAGCGCCTGGTGGCCCTCGGCTATGCCGGCTGGGCGGCGGGGCAGCTCGAGGACGAAATCCAGCGCAACGGCTGGCTCACCGTGAACGCGGACCTCGACGTGATCTTCTGCGTGCCCCCCGCGGGCCGCTACGACGCGGCATTGGGCGCCCTGGGCGTGTCGACGCTGAACCTCTCCGAAACGGCGGGGCACGCGTAATGCCGGCGCCGGCGCGGTCGCCGCTCGCCGGGACGCTGCTCGGATTCGATTTCGGCGAGAAGCGGCTCGGCGTGGCCGTCGGCGAGACCGGGACGCGCCTTGCGCACCCCGTGGCCGCCATCACGGCCGCGGCGACAGAGGCACGGTTCGCGGCCATCGCGCGTCTCGTCACCGAGTGGCAACCCGCAGGCTTCGTGGTCGGCCAGCCCCGCCATGCGGACGGAACCGAGCACCCCGTCGCGAAGCTGGCGGCGCGGTTCGCCCGGCGGCTCGAGGCCCGCTTCGGCCTGCCCGTGGCCTTCGTGGACGAGACGCTCACCTCGGCGGAGGCCGGCGCGCGCATCCGCGAGGCCGGCGGCCGCGCGGCCACCAGGGGCGACCTCGACGCCCATGCCGCCGCGGTGATCCTGCAAAGCTACCTCGACAACCCGGACCATTCGAACGCAAAGGGAACCCATGGCCGCGCCGCTGCCTGAACCGGAACGCCTGCTCGAGGCACTCGCGGGCCGGATGAAGCCCGTGACGGGGCCGGAAACCGGCATCGTCGGCATCTACACGGGTGGCGCCTGGGTGGCGGAGCGCCTGCACCGCGCCCTCGGGGTGAAGACGCCGCTGGGCCTGCTCGCCGTGACGCTGCACCGCGACGACTTCGGCCGCATCGGCCTGCACCGCGAGTCGCGCCGCAGCCATCTTCCCTTCGAGGTCGAGGGACGCGACATCGTCCTGGTCGACGACGTGCTGCACACGGGCCGCACCATCCGCGCCGCGCTGAACGAACTCTGGGACTTCGGGCGGCCGAAAAGCGTGCGCCTCGCGGTGCTGGCCGATCGCGGCGGCCGCGAGCTTCCCATCGCGCCCGACTTCACCGGCGCGTTCGTCGAGATGGACCCCGCGGAAGAGCTGGTCCTCGCCAACGAGGGCGGGAAGCTGCGCCTGGCGGCCGTCAGGAGGCCGGCGTGAACGCGAGCGTGCAGATCGATGCGCAGGGCCGGCTCGTGCACCTCCTCACCACCGAGGGGCTGCCGGCGGAGATGATCCGCCACATCCTCGACACCGCCGCGCAGTTCGTGAGCGTGAACGAACGCGAGGTGAAGAAGGTGCCGCTGCTGCGCGGCAAGTCGATCTTCAACGTGTTCTTCGAGAACTCCACGCGCACGCGCACCACCTTCGAGATCGCCGCCAAGCGCCTCTCCGCGGACGTGATCAACCTGAACATCGGCGCCTCGTCGACCGCCAAGGGCGAGACGCTGCTCGACACGGTGTGGAACCTGCAGGCGATGGATGCGGACATGT